>JABMPV010000278.1 GCA_013202595.1 bacterium | reverse complement strand
CCCCAGTGTCGGGTCGCCGCCGTCCATCCGCTCGTTGGCTGCGTGCACCAGGGCTGCGTTGAAGAAGATGGTGATGAACGCCAGCGTCACGTATGCGACGAATAGCAGGATGTACCCGGTGACGCCTGGATCTTCGAGGGCCACCTCGTTGCCCGATAGGAAGATCGGGAGCAGGAACGTCGCGGCGACCGCGAGCGTTGCTATCAATGACATGACAGGCAGCAGGATCAATTCCTTGTCCGCCTTCAAGACATTCCACGAGGCTTTGGCCAGAGCGATTGTGCGAGAGATGCGTCCCATGGGGGCGAGTGTATTGCCTACCGCAGCCTGGGACCGGTAGCCAACGGCCTTCCGTCCGCACCGAGGATCGAAGAGATGACCACCAACGACCACGGCCGATCCGACGGCAGGTTGCCGTCTATCGGCGACTCATCGGTAGGCTCCGCCTCGTCTATGGACGATCACCTCCACGATCCCACGCCGCGCCCGGCGCCGCGACGCCCTGCGAAGTGGCCGTATTTCCTCGTCGGCCTCTTTCTGATCCTCGGCTTCCTCGTGCTGGCTCTGTGGCCGGTGAAGGTGCCGTACTACGCGATGGCCCCGGGGCCCGTCGAGGAGGTAGCCGACCTGGTGACCGTCTCGGACTCGGAGGTCTTCCTCCCCGACGGGGACCTCTATCTGCTCACGGTCGGCCTTCGTGAGGTCAATGTGTTCGAATACATAGAGGCACACTTCGACGAGCAGGTCGAACTCATCGATCGTGACGTCATCCGCCCACCCGGTGTGAGCCAGGAAGAGGTGACTCGCAGCAATCTTCAGGCGATGGATCAGTCCATCGACACGGCAGTCTTCGTCGCGCTCGGGCGCCTGGGCTACGACGTCTCGTTCGCCGGCGACGGTGTTGAGGTGTTGCAGACCGTCGAGGGAAGCCCGGCGGAGGAGGCACTCGTGGTCGGTGACCAATTCATCATCATCGAGGGGACAGAGGTCTTCACCACCGACCAGGCGGCTGCGGTGATCCGTTCCTATGGCATCGGTGACACCATCACCCTGGAAGGCACCAGGGACGGAGAGCCGCTGGTGGTCGAGATCACCCTGATTCCACATCCCGACCTGGAAGGGCAGCCAATGGTCGGGGTCGTGTTCGACACATTGAACCTCCGGATGGATCTGCCGATCGACGTGAGTGTCGACTCACGGAACATCGGCGGCCCGTCGGCCGGCCTCATGTACACCCTGACGGTGATGAATCTGCTCACACCCGACGACATGACCAAGGGCAACCGGATCGCGGGCACGGGAACCATCAGCTTCGACGAGACCGTGGGCGCCATCGGCGGGGTGAGGCAGAAGGTGTTCGCTGCCCGTGCCGTGGGTGCCGACTACGTATTCGTCCCCACGGACAACTACCCCGATGCGCTGACCGCCTCTGGCGATGAGATCATCGTCGTGCCCATCGCCATCCTCCAGGACGCACTCGACTACCTCGCCGATATCGAGCCGGCTCCGACCGCAGTCGCCACCGGCTGATCGGGTCTTGCCCACCGCCTCACCGGGAGGAGTGGCGGCCCGGCGGAATCCCGGGAAACAGGGTCCTTGCTGGGTAACGTGTCGGCATGGCCGAGGACGTTGTGGGCCCTGGAAGCCTGACCATCCGCGGCATCCCGACCGCGCGCCGCGGACTGGACAGGCGCGCCGTCGAGCAGATGCTGGAGGACGCCGAGAGCGCATGGTCTGCGCTCAGAGACGAACACGCCCTCCTGCTCACCCGTATCGACCGGGCGGGAGGCATCGATTACCTGGCAGCCGACCTCGGGGCCATGGCGCAGGAGATCGGAACGCTCCTCTCGGCAGCTGAGGACGCAGCGCACGGGATCCGCGACCGGGCAGCTCACGACAGCGAGGAACAGGTGCGGGCGGCCACCGGCACGGCCGTCAGATCGCTCGACGAGGCGCACCGGCAGGCGTTCGATCTGCGCAGAGATGCCTGGGAGGCCGGGACCGGATTGCTCGACAGCGTGATGGAGAGCACCGCCCGCATGGTCCAGCGGGCCGAGGGCGATGTGCTCGTCATCAGGGCAGAGGCCGAGCAGGACGCGCATCGCAGGGTGAATTCTGCCCGCAAGGAGGGCGATGACATCATCCGCAACGCCCGCTATGAGGCCGACAGGATGGTCAATGAGGCCAGGGCGAGTGCCGACGGCCTGGTGGGCGAGGCACGTCGTGACGCCGATTCTGCTCAGGAGCGAACCAGGGCGCTCGAGGAGCGGCGCAAGAAGCTGATGGCCGACATCGAGGAGGCCAGGGTCTCCCGGCTGGACGGCGGCCCGGTCGTCGACGACACCGCCACGGTGGAGGAGGTTCCACCGGCCGAGCCGGCCCCGCCGCCGAGGGCCACCAAGCTGGCCGGTGCAGGGATCCGGATCATCGAACAGCCGAGCACCAGGCCCCAATCACCGGGCGACTCGCTGGGTTTCGACGACCTCGACCCGCGTCACCCCGGGTACGGCGATGCCCTCGCAGAGGAAGTGGGGCGGCTCGGCGAGCCGGTGGCGGCAGAGCCGTCATCCGAGACCGATAGTCCCGGGCCGACAGTCGTGGAGGGTCCTGAGGCAGATCAACCCGACCCGATCGCCGAAGTGGCGCCTGCGGAGTCTGCCGTGCCGGAGCCGGTCGCATCATCGTCTCCGATGGTGTCTGAGCCCGGCAACGATCGGAGCGGTGTCGGAGCCCTGTTCGCCAGGCTCCGGGGATCGACTGCCCCCGAAGACCCCGGGCCGGTTGGAGACCCGCAGCTGGAAGACTCCGGACCGGTCGACCAGGCAGAGCCGGCAGTCGAACCCGAGCCGGTAGCGCCCGCCGCAGAGGCCGAGATGGTGGCCATCATCGACCGTGTCGATGCTGTCGAGTTGCGTGACAGGGTCCTGCAGCCCGTTCAGAACGCCGGTCTGCGCGCCGCCAAGGACGTGGTGATGTCGCTGCAGAACGAGGCGCTCGACGCGTTGCGGGTCGATGAGCATTGGGAGTCCGACGCGGCGGCGATCCTCAAGGCTCTCGCCGGGCCCATGAAGCTGCTGGCGGCGGATGCAGCCGATGCCGGAGCGGCGGCGGCTGCCGAGGTCGTGTCAGCCTCCGCGATCGACCCTTCTCCTTCTATGAGAGCCCGCGACCTCGTCTCCTCCATGGGTGACGACCTGGTCCGCGCTCTCGGTGATGCGAGCTCGAGGCTGGGCGATGCAGACGCCAAGGACCGCGCGGCCGAGTTCTCGCGGACCTTCCGGAGTTGGCGGACCGACGAGGCCGAGCGCTGGGTGCGCACGATCGCCATGTCGGCCTATCACGATGCGCTCCTGGAGGGCTACGCAGATGCCGGAGTCGATGGCGTCGTCGCCGTGGCACACGGCAGTTCGTGTGTGGAGTGCCCCGTCGGGAAGGGGCGTTGGGCTCCTGATGAGGCGCCACCGTCGAGGTCGATCCTCCCGCCGGCTCACCTCGATTGCGCCTGCGGCATCGCTCCTGAGTGAACGACACCGGTGCAAGGCCCGTGCCCCCGTACAATGATTGACTCATGATCGAACGCGAATCCTCCCCTGACATCCCGCGTCGCTCTGGTCGGGGCGGCCTGACCTTCGGGCGGCGAATGCTCCTGATCGGCCTCGGGGTCGCTCTCCTGCTCCTTTTGAGCTTGCGAGGCATTGCGACCTTCTGGACCGACTATCTCTGGTTCGACTCCGTCGGCTTCGCCTCGGTGTGGACGACGCTGGTCTTCAGCCGCGTGATGCTCGTGCTGGCGGCGACGGTGATCGCCTTCGTGCTTCTGTTCGCCAATCTCGTGCTGGCCGACCGCCTGTCTCCCCGCCAGTCGATGGTCGCCGGGAGCCCCGACGAGGAACTCATCCAGCGGTATCAGGATTGGACGGCTCCCCGCCTGCTCAAGGTGCGCCTGGCCATCTCCGGCTTCTTCGGCTTGCTGATCGGACTCGGTGCGGGAGCGTGGTGGGAGAACTTCCTGCTGTTCGTCAACCGCGAGTCCTTTGCGGCCACCGATCCCGTCTTCAATCGGGACATCGGTTTCTACGTCTTCCAGGTTCCGCTCTTCCGGGACCTGTTCGGCTGGGCCTTCCAGTTCGTGCTCATCACGACGCTCGTTGTCGCGGCGATGCACTACCTCAACGGCGGCATCCAACTGCAGCCGCGTTCACAGCGCGTGTCCGCCGGAATGAAGGTGCACATCTCGGTGCTGCTCGCCGTGCTGGCCCTGCTCAAGGCCTTCGGGTACTGGCTCGATCAGTTCAACCTGCTGTACAGCACCAGGGGAGCGGTCTTCGGCGCCACCTACACCGACGTGCGGGCGCAGCTTCCCGCCTTGCGGCTGCTGCTGTTCATCTCGCTGTTCGCTGCGATCCTGCTCCTCGTCAACATCCGCTTCCGCGGCTGGACCCTCCCTGCGGTGGCCGTGGGCCTCTGGCTGGTGACTTCGGTGGTCGTCGGCGGGATCGTCCCTGCCGCTGTCCAGCGGTTCTCGGTCGAACCGGATGAGATAAACAAGGAGCTCGAGTTCGTAGAACGAAACATCGAGTACACGAGAGAGGGATTCGATCTGGGCGAGGTCGAAGTCCGGTCCTTTGCCGCGTCGCCCGATCTCGGGGCCGAAGACATCGACGCCAACAGACCGACGATCGACAACATCAGGCTGTGGGACCCCTCCGTGCTGCTCACCACCTACCGCCAGTTGCAGGAGTTGCGCCCCTTCTATCAGTTCACCGATGTCGATGTGGACCGATATCTCATCGCCGGCGACTCGCCCACCCAGGTGATGCTGTCGGCCAGGGAACTCGACACCGACTCACTGCCTGATCAGGCCTGGGTCAACCGGCATCTCGTGTTCACCCATGGCTTCGGCGCCGTCGTGAGCCCCGCCAATGCCGTCACGACCGAGGGCCAGCCGGATCTCCTCGTGAGCGACCTGGTGACCGATCTGGACTCGCCTGAGGCTCTGACCATCGATCAGCCCCGCATCTACTTCGGAGAAGGTGTTCGGTCCGGCGACTTCGTCATCGTCGGCACCAAGGAGAAGGAGGTGGACGCATCGGTAGAGGCGTTCACCTCGTACGACGGCGCCGGCGGCATCGAAGTGGGATCCATCTTCCGCAGGGCGGCGTTCGCTCTCCGGTTCGCCGATGTGAACACATTGATCTCTGGCCAGATCACCGGTGACAGCAAGGTGATCCTGGTGCGCAACCTACAGGACCGCATCGAGAAGGCTGCGCCGTTCCTCTATCCCGATTCAGACCCGTACCTGGTGATCGCCGATGGGCGCCTGGTCTGGATCCAGGATCTGTACACCGTCACCGATCGGTACCCGTACTCGACTCCGGCGCTGACCGTGAGGCTCAATGCCCGCAACGCCTCGCTGCCGACGAACTTCAACTACGTGCGCAACTCCGTCAAGGCGACGGTCGATGCGTACGACGGGACGCTCAAGTTCTATGTGGTGGACGAGGAAGACCCGATCATCAGGGCCTACCGGGGCATCTTCCCCGACCTCTTCTCGGCTTTCGATGAGATGCCGGCCGAGATGCTCGACAACCTGCGCTACCCCGAGGACCTCTTCAGGGTGCAGGGCGACATGTACACGATGTATCACGTCACCGACCCCAGGGTGTTCTTCAACAACGGCGACCTGTGGCAGATCGCCCGTGACCCGTCGACGACACCTGCAGAGGCCCTGCGAGCGTCGTATTCCGACGCCAACCGGCCGATGGTGCCGTACTACCTGCTGATGCGCCTGCCCGGAGAGCCCGATCTCTCGTATCTCGCGATGCAGCCATTCACTGCCTCCACGCGGCCGAACATGGTGTCGTTCCTGGTGGCGAAGAGCGATCCGGGCGAGTACGGCGAGTTGATCGACTTCGAACTGCCCAGAGAGTCGTTCGTGGATGGGCCGGGTCAGGTGGGGGCCAGGATCAATCAGAACCCCGAGATCTCGCGCGAGTTCACCCTCTTGGGCCAGGAGGGATCCGAGGTCATCCAGGGGAACATGCTGGTGGTGCCGATCGAAGAGTCCGTGATGTATGTGCAGCCGATCTACATCTCCGCACGTCAGGACTCGGGGTCGGATGCCGGCGCCCTGCCCGAGTTCAAGAAGGTCGTGGTGGTGTTCGGCGATCGCATCGTCATGCGTGACTCGCTCGAGCAGGCTCTCACCGACGTGTTTGGCGAGGGTGCTCCCGTCGTCGACCCCGGTGATGGCGGTGATGGCGGTGACGGCGGTTCTACGGGTCTCGACCTCACGGTCGAAGAGTTGCTGATCGCTGCCGATGCAGCATTTGCGCGGGCCGATGCCGCGCTGCGCAACGGCGATCTCGCACTCTATGAGCGTGAGTTGGCCGAGGCGGAGCGACTCGTGGACAGGGCACTCGATCTCCTCGGTGTGCTGGAAGACCTGACCACGACGACGACCACGACAACCACCACCGTGCCGGGCACAGACACCTGATCGGTGCACCCCGGGACGTCGACGGAGTAGGTTCGTCACATCCGCAGGGGAGGCGCGGTGCTGCGAGCGTACGGAAATCTGGTGTCTCGGCACCCGTGGATGACACTCGGTGTCGTCGTCGCCCTGACGGTCGTGCTCGGCCGGGGGATGCTTGTGGCGGAGGACGCCCCCGCCTCGAGCAGCGTCGATGCCTTCCTCCCCGACGACAGCCCTCTCGCGCTGGCCCAGGTGCGTCTGGCGGCCGACTTCCCGGAGCAAGCCGGCCTCTCGTCGACCCAGATCGTGCTGCGCGGGAACATCCTCAGCTCTGAGGGCCTCGAGGAGTCGTACCGGTTGGTCGAGCAGGCTGCTGCCGATCCCAGGGTGGCTCCGCTGCTGGCTTCGTCGCAACCGGTCCTGAGCCCGGCGCATCTCATCCGCCTGATCACCCAGGGTGAGGATCCCTCTGTGATGTCCTCGACGGAGATCGCCGGGCGCCTGGCGCTGGCGTCGACGATCCCCGAGGCCGCTCCCGTCGTAGATGCGGTCCAGTCGCTCGTGGCCACCGATGCCGACGGTCTCGTGACCGGAGGAGTGGGTGTGATCACCCTCTTTGATCCGGGCGATCTCGCGCTCCTCGAGGAGGCCCAGTGGGCTATCGATGAGATCGCCAGAGGATTCCAGATGGAGGCGTTGACTGCATCGACGGTATCGGGCGCGGTCGTGCGGGCCGAGTCACAGGACACCATCAGTAGCAGCACGCCCATCCTGATGGGCCTCGCCCTTGCGGTGATCGTGGCGATCCTCGTCGTCTTCTATCGAGCGGCATCCGACGTGATGCTGGCCGTCGCCGGCCTCGGCTTGACGATCGTGTGGACCACCGGATTCCAGGGATGGCTCGGGCCGGGCGGGATGGATCTGATCGGGAGTCTCGACACGCTGGAGATGATGGTGCCGGTGGCACTCATCGGCTTGAGCGTCGACTTCGCGCTGCAGATAAGCGGGCGCTACCGCGACGCGATCGGTGTGGGGATGGGGGTCACCGAAGGTGTGGCCACGGCGGCCTCTGCATCGGCTCCCGCTCTGCTGCTGGCCGCCGGAACGACGGCCCTCGCGTTCGGCACCAATGTCGTCAACACCATCCCGCCGATCAGGTATTTCGGGATCGTGGCGGCTGCCGGGGTCCTGTTCGGTCTCGTCGTCATGGGATTGCTGGTTCCGGCGGCCCGGCTGCTCGTCGACAAGAGGAGGGTTGCTGCCGGCCAGGAGGTGCACCACGAGTCGCTGGACGATGCGCTGCCGAGGATCGGCCGCATGGTCGGCCGTCTGTCGGGCGTGGTCGTCGGGGCGCCTCTGGTGGTCCTCGCGGTGGTGGCGGTCATCACCTTCTATGCGGCCTCCCGCCTGGGCGATCTGGAGAGCACTTTCGACCAAACCGACCTCCTGCCCGCGGGAGAGGTGCTCGACGACATCGAGTTCATGCAGGGGGACCTGGGCGGGCGATCGGAGATCGTGACCATCCTCGTCGAGGCAGATCTCTCGAGCGACCGCACCTTGCGGGACCTGGTCGATCTCGAACTGGGCATGATCGATGGCAATCGCAAGCCGGAAGCCGTGTCGGGCCCCGTGACGCTATCGCTGGTGTCACTGGTGAGGGACTGGGCGGACGACTCGGGTCTTCCCGGAGATCGGTTCGACCCTGCATTCGCCGATTTCCTGGCGTCACTCGAAACGGGATTGGTGGTGGAGGCGGTCGTCATCGAGAGCATCTACGACGAACTGCGGGCGATCGATCCCGACGGTCTGGCTGCGGTTGCTGCATTCCATGCGGGAGGTCTCGATGCGACCATCGTTCAGTTCCCGGCCAGGACGGGCGATCAGGATGCCAGCAGGCGATTGGTCGAGCAGGTAGAGCGACTGTGGTTCGGAGAGGACGACGCCATCGTCACCCTTGGTGGGGAGATCGTCACTGTGTCTATCACGGATGAGTTGACGGCGAGTCAGACCACGGGGGTGGGTGTGACCATTGCGGCGACGCTGCTCGTGCTGCTCATCTACTTCGGCCTTGCCCACTTCCGACCCGTGCTCGGACTGTTCGCGGTGATCCCGGTCGTAGTGGTGCTGGTCTGGGTGCTCGGAAGCATGGTTGTGCTCGGCATCTCGTACAACGCCGTGACGGCGCTGATCACGGCGCTCACCATCGGTGTCGGGGTGGACTACACCATTCACCTGACCCACCGGTTCCTGGAGGAGCGCCACTCGACGCACTCCATCTCGATGGCCATGCGCGAGACGATGCACACGACGGGCGGGGCGCTGATCGGTTCGGCACTGACCACCGCCCTGGGATTTGCGGTTCTGCTGTTTGCCCCGCTTGCTCCGATGCGCCACTTCGGGATCCTCACAGCGCTGACCATCCTCTACTCGCTGATCGCGGCGTTTGTGATCCTGCCGCCGACGCTCACTCTCTGGGCTATCTACCACCGATGGCGCGAGCAGGCCTTCGCCGGTGACCCCGACCGCGCCGCCCACGGCGATGTGTACGTCGGGTCGCACCTGTCGGATTCGGCGCCTCCGCCTCCACCGCCCGGAGACGAAGCACCTCCGCCACCACCTCCACCCCCGCCGCCGGGGTGATCGGTCGCAGGGGCGGAAGCTCAGCCTTTTCCGCCTCCCTGTAAGTCCGGACCACACTGCTGACCGCCGACCGACGCCTTGCCGAGATCCCAGAACACCTCGGCGGGGCAGCGCGAAGTCCCATCTTGTGCCGGTTCTGGACCTGGCGTACACTTGCCCGACACGGCGCGGGGTGGAGCAGT
>JABMPV010000277.1 GCA_013202595.1 bacterium | reverse complement strand
GGCCTCTTCTGGTGCCGGATGTACATCGATGATCACACCGTCGGCGCCGGCGGCAATGGATGCCAGCGTGAGCGGCGCAACCAGGGCCCGCCGCCCGCCGCTGTGGCTGGGGTCGACGATGATCGGGAGATGCGACAATCCCTTGATGACCGGAACCGCCGAGATGTCGAGCGTGTTACGAGTCTGGGTCTCGAACGTGCGGATGCCGCGCTCGCAGAGCACGATCTCGTGGTTGCCCTCTTTGTAGATGTACTCCGCGGCGTTGAGCCACTCTTCGATGGTCGCCGTAAAGCCGCGCTTGAGGAGCACTGGCTTCGATTGGCGGCCCACTTCGGCGAGCAGCGTGTAGTTGGCCATGTTCCGCGTACCGATCCGGATGATGTCGGCATATGAGGCCACCAATTCGACCTCGCGAGGATCGACCACCTCGGCGACGAATGGAAGCTCGAACTCCTCACGTGCTTCTGCGAGCAGTATGAGGCCCTCTTCGCCCAGTCCCTGGAACGAGTAGGGAGACGTTCTCGGCTTGAAGGCATCGCCGCGCAAGATGTCGGCGCCGGCGGCCTTCACCGCTTCAGCCGATGTGAGCAACTGATCACGGCTCTCCACTGCGCATGGCCCGGCAATCATCACGGGCCGCCCTCCGCCGACGGGCACGCCGCCGACATCGACGACGCTGTCCTCGTACTGGAAGTCGCGGCTGACGAACTTGAACGGCTTGAGCACCGGGACGGCCCGCTCCACGCCGGAGAAGGCCTCCCACGGGAGCTGCTGGATGACGTTCCGGTCACCGATGGCACCGATCACCGTTCTCATCTGGCCAACCGAGACATGGGAATCGGCACCGATCTCCTTCAGCCGGCCGACCACATGCTCGACGTCGGCTGAAGACGCATCCGATCTCATAACGATGATCAACGCTTCGTCTCCTCTGACACTGTCGGACACGGGCTACTCCCTCACCTGGCGCTGGGAGGCTACTACCGGCACGTTCCGACCACTCATGTTGAAGCCACAGAAACCAAAGTGCTTGCAATTGCAAGCACTTTGGATATCATAGTTAGCAATGCGACAGAACGTCCCCGAGCTCGGATCCTTCATCCGCGAACAGCGAGAACGCAGCGCCATGTCGCTCCGCAAGCTCGCAGACCGCGCCGGGATCTCGAACCCCTACCTGAGCCAGATCGAGCGAGGCCTCCGGCACCCCTCGGCGGAGATCCTCAAGTCGATCTCCCGGGCTCTCTCGATCAGCGCGGAATCGCTCTATGAGCGGGCCGGGCTTCTCGAAGGCAGGGCGACACCGGATGTCGAGAGGGCCATTACAGCCGATCCGACACTCTCGGAACGGCAGAAGCAAGCACTGACAGAGATCTACCGAAGCTTTATCGGTGGAGAGGAGACAGAAGCATGAAGTCGATGACAGAGATGCGTGAAGCAGCCACCGGGACAGCCAAGGACCTGGCAGGCACCGCCAAGAAGGCCGGCTATGCAGCCATGGGCGCTCCCATGGTCGCAACCCGGCGCATCGCCTCACTCGCAGGCAAGGTCGGCGACGGCGCAGCCAAGGAATTCGAGGCATGGGTCGAAGAAGGCGAGAAGCTCACCGGCCAGTTGCGCGACCGCAAGGTCGTCGACGAACTGAAGGACAAGGTCGACTTCGATCACCTCCAGGGCAGGGTCGAGAAACTCCGCGACCAACTCGAGGACGTCCTCGCCAACTGGCGCGAGACCTTCATCCCTCACAACGAGGAAGAGAAGAAGGAAGAGGTCAAGAAGCCGGCGGCCAAGGCAACGGCAGCCAAGAAGCCGGCCACCAAAGCTGCGGCCACGAAGACCACGGCTACCAAGCCGGCGGCCACGAAGACCACGGCTTCCAAGTCCTGATCCAGCTGTACCCGAACACGTCGAAGGCCCCGGCTGACGCCGGGGCCTTCCCGTTTCTGGACGCCGCTACGGCCTCACCTCAGTGAGTGATGACCGGGTCCAATTCCTTGGCGTTCGCAACCCAGCGCTCCACCATCGACAGCGTCGGAAGGCGGCGAACGAGTCGCTTCTTCTCATTGGTCTCGACCATCTTCGCGAGCAGGTTTGCCGCGTTGCGGTTCCTCAACTCCTTGACGGTGTCGACACCGGCGGCTTCGAGGAGATCCGAATACTCCTCGCCAACACCCTTGATCCTCATGAGATCGGCCCGGTTGACCCATTCGAGGATGTAATGAGCGGTGATCCCGGTCTCCTCGACGATCCCCTTGCGGCCCTTCTTGGTCGCCCCCCGCTTGAGGAGTGCCTCGGTGGTGCGAATACGAGCCTTGCGCAGCTTCGTCGCATTCCTGACCCCGATGCCCTCGATTGCGTCGATCGACGCCATAGCGCTCCCTTCAGATGTCGCCGCGGCGCCGACGGGACCCAGGGCCACCGTCGTGTGCGCCTTCCTTACGCCGAGCATACCGAACCAGGGATCGCCGCCGCTCAGGAGGAGGCGTCGAGGTCGGCCACATCGGATGGCGTGTCGACGTCACGTGGCTCGAGGTGGTCGATCCTCACCTCTTCAACCCACTCGGGATGGCTCTGAAGGATGCGGCGTGCCCCGATGTCGCCTTCCATGCTCAGAAGCCTCGGCCACAGCGCTCTCCCGAGCAGGACCGGGTTGCCGCGCTGGTAGCGGTACTTGGGGACCACGGCCTGACGGCCCGTCCGCTCCATCGCCTCGATGAGTGCGCCCGGTACCTCGGGAGGCACGCCGGGCTGATCGCCCAGCGCGACGATCACGCTGTCGATGCCGGGGATCCTGGTGATGTGGTCGAGCCCAATGCGGAGTGACGACGCAACGCCCTCTTCCCAGTCGGGATTCAGCAGGACGACGGAGTCGCCGAACTCTGCGGCCTCGAGGATCTCCTCGGACGATGCACCGAGGACTACCACGACTGTGGCCACCGGCCACGAGGAGACGGCGGACACGACGCCTTCGATGAGCGGCCGTCCATGCCAGTTGACCAACTGCTTGGGGTACCCCAGGCGGGACGAGCCGCCCGCGGCGAGGATGAGCGCTGCGGTGCGGGACATGGCGGGAACGATACCCCGCCGGGGATCATCCCTCCTCGACGAGGGCGATGATCCTGGGCCTGCCGCCTTCGTACGAGAAGAGCACGAGCCACGCGATCTGGTCGAGACGCTCCCGCCCCTGCAGATCCGCACCGATCGAAACCGTATTGCAGTTGGTGGACTCGACGGGGATCACCGACGACGGCACCACCGGCTGATTTGCGACCAACAGGCGCTCCGAATGGCCCCACGCCTCGAGAACGCCGGCCCCGATGGCCTCGAGGCTCAGCCTTCTTTGACGAGGCCGATGATGCGCGGCTCGCCGTGCTCGTAGGCGAGGAAGACGAGCCAGGCGATCTGGTCGAGCCGCTCCCTGCCCTGGAGGTCGGCGCCGATGGACACGGCGTTGCAGTTGCTGAACTCGACGGGGATCACCGTCGACGGCACCGCCGGCTGATTGGCGACCAGCGACATGTTCGGGTGGTTCCAGGCCTCGAACACCGAGGCGGCCACGGCCACGTCGAAGGTGGCCACGGTGTCGGGGTAGGCCGGGTTGCGGCCCTTCCATGTCTGCACCTTCGGATCGTCGAGAATCCCCGGGATCTCATCGGGTGAGAACCGAACCGGAGAGCCGTGATGTGCCACCCACAATCCACGCTCGGACACCAGGTCGTCGAACGGTTCGCGGCTGCGCAAAGCAGCACCGAAGTCGTCGAGGACCGCCACGACCTGGCCGTCGGAAGCAAACGTCGCGTTGTCCACGTGTTCGGTGAGATAGAAGGCATCCACCCAACCATCGCCGCCATCCGGCAACCCCACGCTGATCCACTCGGCCCCGTCTACAGACCTCGACCCGGCCGATGCCCGCAGCGCCGCGTCCGTGCTCAAGAAGCGGTGGACAACCTCACCCGAACCCGGTTCGGCGAATGCATCGATCCGCTGGCCCTTGGCCGCAAGGACGATGGCCATGATCCGCCCGGCGCGCCGGGCTATCAGCCACGGGAAGCCCTTCTGGAACAGAAGCCCCAGGTTGAGCAGCCCACCGAACAGCAGCGAGGTCAGGACGGCTGAACCCAGCAGTGTCAGCGGCACCCGCAGGACGTACAGAGACTGCGCCATGGATCCCAAGAGGACACCCGACGGCTCAGGGACGCCAATGGACGATTCGATCAACTGGAGCAACGCCGTCGCCTGCTCGACCAGTTCGGTCAGGGGTGGTTCGACAGTGATCGAGACCGTCGCCGAATCCTCGTTGCCTGCCTCGTCGGCGATGGTGTAGGGGAAGATCACGACACCCCACCACTCGTCGGGTGGCGTGAAGAGGATCAGGCCGTCCTCCACCGAGACCTCGCCGGACCTCGCCGGACCTTCCGAAACGATCGTCAGCATCTGGTTCTCGGGATCGGTGTCGTTGGCGAGGACGTCGATCGAGATCCGACCGCTGTCGGAACCCGCGACGATGGTCAACTCGTCGTCAAATGCAGTCGGTGGCTGATCGGGGACCGGGAGGACCACCCATCGGAACGAGGAGGAGGCCGACGCCCCCAGTGTGTCGGTGACTCTGACGAGCACGTCGAACTCACCGATCTCTCCGACCACACCGGAGATGACGCCTGTAGGCCGATCGATGGCAATGCCCGACGGCATGCCTGTAGCCGAGAACGTCAGGGTGTCATCGTCGGGATGCGATGCGGTCACGGTCAGTTCGACCCGATCGGCGATCGTCGAGCGCTGTTCGGCCAAGCCATCGATGTGGGGGGCGCCGGGTTGTCCCTCGACCGTCCACTGGAAGGTCGCGGTGCCCGTCAGACCATCGGGATCGGTCGCTTCGACCGTCACGCCGAAGATTCCGGCCTCGGTCAGCGTCCCCGACATCTCCATTTCGATCGGATCGAAGTCGATGCCCGGCGGCAGGCCGAGGACCAACCACTCGATCGGATCCCCGTCGGGGTCGGCTCCCGAGACACCGGCTGATTCCTCGTCTCCCGCGGTCCCGGTGCCATCGGAGAGGAAGTCGACCACGGGCCGTCGATTCACATCGAGCACCGCCATCGTGAACGTCGTCGACACAGCCATTACCGGGATCCCATCGTCGGTCACGGTCACGGAGATCGAGTAGGAGCCTTCGGTGGCGACTGCCCCCGAGATGACACCGGTCGCCGGCGAGACGGCGAGTCCCGCGGGCAGACCGGTGGCGGACCAGGTGATCTTGTCGCCGTCGGGGTCGGAGGCGGTTGGTCGAACGGTCAGCGTCACGCGCTCGTTGGCTGTGACATCCGAGATGGCGCCGATGACCGGTCCCCGGTTCACATCACCGATCGTCAGATCGAACGTCACCTCGGTGGCGAGTGAAGGATCGCCATCGTCGCTCACCGACACAGTGATCGGATAGGTGCCCGCGGCGTCGTATCCGGGGACGCCTGTGATCGACCCGGTCTCCGGATCCAGCACCACGTTCTCCGGAAGACCCGCCGCCGAGAACGCTATGGCGTCCCCGTCGGGGTCCGCTGCCTCGACGGGGATCGAGACCTGACTGGTCTCTGTGACGGAGAGATCGGAGATCGGTTCGACATCCGGCGCCCGGTTGGTGTCGGCCACCACCCATTGGAAAGCGATTTCAGTCGACAGTGAGGGCGTGCCGCCATCGGTCGCCCGGACCGTGACGGAGTGAGTACCGGCCTGGTCGTAGGCGATGCTCCCCGAGATCTGACCGGTCACCTGGTCGATGGTGAGGGCGCCGGGGAGGCCGGTCGCCCTCCAGGTGATCGCGTCTGAGTCGGGGTCGCTCCCGGTGATGGCCAGGACGATGGCATCCCCCTCGGCAGAGGATCGGTCGAGCGGTGATGCCAGCACGGGTGCCCGGTTGGTGTTGATGACGGTCCACGTGAAGGTCCGCTCACCCGACAGCGAGGGATTGCCGAAATCCCACACCTCGACGACAACCGTGTGAGGGCCTGCGGCGGTGTACCCGACCGTCCCGGAGATGCGGCCCGTCGCCGGATCGATCTCGAGTCCGTCGGGCAGGCCGGTTGCACTCCAGGTGACGGAATGCCCATCCGGGTCCGAAGCCACCAGAGCGAGCGTGACGGCATCACCCTCTGCTGAAGTGCGATCGCCCGGTGCCGCGATGGCCGGTGCACGATTGACGTCTCCGACCACCCACAAGAACGTCACCTGGTCACTCAGAGCGGGGAAGTCGTCATCGGTGACCGTGAGGGTGACCGGGTAGGTCCCGGACTCGGCGAAGCCCAGCGTGCCAGTGATGGCGCCGGTCGCCGGATCGAGCGTCATCGACGGCGGGAGGGCCAGGGCCGACCAGGTGAGAGTTGTGCCCGTGTCGGGGTCCGCCGCCACTGCGGTCAGCGAGATCGAGTCGCCTTCGGCGTCGGACCGGTTCGCCACCGGTTCCGCGATCGGCGACCGGTTGGTCTCCGCCACCGCCCAATCGAATGTGGTCTGACTTCCGAGAGAGGGTGTACCCGCGTCGGTGACGGTGACTGTGACCGTGTACGGCGAGGCGGGTGACGCGTCGTAATCGATGCTTCCCGAGATGAGGCCCGATGCAGCATCGATGGCCAACCCGGTGGGGAGGCCGGCTACGGCGTACACGTAGGAGTCACCGTCGGGATCGGACCCGGCGATGGCCAGCGACACCACATCACCCTCTGCAGATGCCTGAGAGCCCGGCGAGATGACGATCGACGCCCGGTTGGTGTCGGACACATCCCAGGTGAATCCAATGAATGCCGACAGGTTCGGGGCGCCGTCGTCGGTCACGGTGACCAGCACCGAGAAGGGTGACACGAGTGCAGCGTCGAAGCCGATGATCCCGCTGATGGCGCCCGTCGCCGGGTCGATCACCAGGCCGTCGGGGAGGTCGGTCGACGAGTACGTGAGGCTGTCGCCGTCGGGATCGGACCCGGCGATGGCCAGCGACACGGTGTCTCCCTCTGCCGACGCCTGGGCTCCCGGATTGGGGGCAGACGGCGGAAGATTCGTGTTGAGGACGGTCCAAGTGAAGGTCGCCTGGTCATCCAGGAGCGGTGTGCCGCCGTCGGATGCGGTCACCACGACGGCGAACGGTGACGAGGCAGCCGCCGAGTACCCGATCGAACCCGAGACGATTCCGGTCGCCGGGTCGATGGCCAGGCCGTCGGGGAGACCGGTGGCAACCCAGGTCAGCGTCTGCCCGTCTGGATCGGACGCCGGGATGGCCAGGGAAATAGCAGATCCCTCCGCGTCCGACCGGGCTCCGGGATCGACCACGACCGGCGACCGGTTGGTGTTGGCAACGGTCCATGTGAACGTCACCTGATCGTCCAGTAGCGGCGTCCCGCCGTCGGAGGCGGTCAGCGTCACGGTGAACGGCGAAACAGCGGCGGCGTCGTAGCCAATCGCCCCGCTGATGACACCGGTCGCCGGGTCGATGAACAGGCCGTCGGGCAGGCCTGTGGCCACCCAGGCCAGAGCCTGACCGTCTGGATCCGATCCGACGATTCCCAGGGTCACGCCATCACCCTCGACCGACGACCTGGGGCCGAGACTGGTGACGACGGGTGCCTGGTTGGTGTTGGCGACGTCCCAGCCGAACGTGACGGTGGCGGCCAAGTTCGGGGCGCCGTCATCGGTCACGGTCACCTGAGTGGTGTACGGCGAACCGGGAGCGGCCGACATCGAGATGGTTCCCGAGATCGCACCCGACCCCGGATCGATCGACAGGCCCAGCGGAAGCCCCACTGCCGACCATGTGAGCCCATCGGCATCGGGATCGGAGCCGGCAATGACGAGTGAAACCACATCGCCCTCGGCGGACGACCGGGCACCCGGGTTGACGGCCACCGGCGCCCTGTTGGTATCTGCAATCACCCAGTCGAACGACACCTCGCTGAACAGCACCGGTGTCCCGGTGTCGGTCGCTCGCACGGTCACCCCGTAGGGCGATCCCGGGGAGGCGCTGAACGCCACAGTCCCTGTGATCGCACCGGAGCCGGGGTCGATCGACAGGCCGGCAGGCAAGCCGGTCGCCGACCACGCGAGGCCGTCACCATCGGGATCGGAGCCGGCGACCACCAGGGTGACCGGGTCGCCCTCGCCGCTCCCCTGGTCACCCGGGTTCACCATGAGCGGTGCCCGGTTGGTGTCCGAGACAGTCCACGAGAACCCGACCTCGGTGAACAGGACGGGAGCGCCGCCGTCGGTGGCTCGTACCGTCACTGCGTAGACAGAGCCGGGCGCAGCGTCGTAGGAGATGGTCCCCGAGACGATCCCCGTACCCGGATCGATCGAGAACCCGTCGGGCAACCCGGTCGCCGACCAGGTGATCCCATCGCCATCAGAGTCCCAGCCCACCATCGCCAGGAAGATGGCATCGGCCTCGGCCGAGACCTCATCGACCGGAGCATTCACATTCGGGGCCCGGTTCGTGTCGATGATCGTCCATGAGAACGCCACTTGATCGTCGAGCACAGGTGACCCGTCATCTGTGGCGGTCACGGTCACCGCGTACGGCGAGCCCGGGGACGCCGTGAAGGCAATGGTGCCCGTGATGAACCCGGACACAGGGTTGATCGACAATCCGGGCGGGAGCCCGGCGGCCGACCACGAAACGCCATCCCCATCGGGGTCAACAGCCGACATCGGGAGCGCTATCACGTCACCCTCGGCATCGGACTGGGCTCCGGGGTCGCTCACGACAGGGTTCCTGTTGGTGTCGGCGACGGTCCATTGGAAGACCACAGAATCCAGCAACGCCGGGGTGCCGTCATCGACAGCGGTAACCGTCACAGAGAATGGCGAACCCGGAGAGGCCGCATAGGTGATCGTCCCCGACACCAGACCGCTTCCCGGGTCGATCGACAGACCCGCAGGCAGACCGAGAGCGGACCAGGTGAGGCCATCACCGTCGGGATCGCTCGCCGATATACCCAGCGAGACGGTGTCACCCTCTGCGGATGATTGGGCGCCCGGATCGACCACCACAGGGTTCCTGTTGGTGTTCGACACAGTCCAGATGAACGGCACCTCAGTGAACAGCACGGGCGACCCGTCATCGGTAGCCCGCACCGTGACCGCATACGGGGATCCCGGAGACGCCGAATAGGTGAGCGTCCCCGACACCAGACCGCTTCCCGGATCGATCGACAAACCGGGCGGCAGATCAGACGACGACCACGTGAGCCCATCGCCGTCGGGATCCGACCCCGACACGGGCATCGACACGACATCGCCCTCCGCAGCCACCTGGGCACCGGGATCGACCACCACCGGAGCCCGGTTCGTGTCCGTCACCGTCCACGTGAACGTGTCTACATCGTCGAGACCATCCACATCTTCGACAGTGACGGTCACCGCATACGGCGATCCCACAGAGGCCGCGTAGTCGATCGTGCCGGAGAGCAGACCCGATGCCGGGGCGATCGAGATGCCGGGCGGCAATCCCACAGCCGACCATGTGCGATCGTCCCCGTCGGGATCCAGCGCTCCCGCAGACACGAATACCACCGTTCCCTCTGGATCGGACCGGTCGCCGAGATCCTGATCGAACGCGGGGTACCGGTTCACCGCGTCGACAACCGTGTCCTGGACACCTCCGGGGGCTTCTGCCGACGTCACGATCGCCGTGTTCGAGAGCACACCCGATCCAGGCGGCGGGTCGTCCACCGTCACAGAGAACGTCACCGTCAGCGATTCGCCGGGAGCAAGGGTGATCCCCGAGAGGAGACCCGGCAGAGGGCCGGTCGGACCCGTCAGCACCCCCGTGGAGATCGCAACGTCATCGATGAAGAGGCGGCCCACCCCAGGCGTTGCTGCCTCGAATCGGATCATGGTGTCGGCTGCAGCGAAGATGGAGATATCGAACGACTCAGCCACCGGAACGGGATCGCTTGCGTTCAGTGTGTAGGTCTTCAGGGTCGTCCACGGCTGTCCATTCCCCGAGACACGGATCTCGACCGAGCCGAAGCCGATCTCACGAACTGCCTGGTACGACAGAGTCGCCGACACTGCCCCCGAGAGATCAACCATCCTCTCAGCACCCTCGACCCCGGATACGAACGACGGGCGGACGAAGAAGCAGGATCCTCCTGCACACGATGACTCGGAGATGATTCCATCGAGATCGGCATCCGGGCCACCTCCATCGAGTTCGATCCAGTCGCCAGTCCACGGGATCGTCCCGTCGTCACCCGAATACCCCCCGGACTCGAACGAGTCACGGGCAGCGTCGACCATTTGGAACGTGCCCGATCCGCCCACGTAGGAGGTACCGGGCGGGATGACGTCTGTGACAGCGACCAGCGTTGCCGGCGTCGCCTCGGGGTTCGTCACCACGATGGTGTACTCGACGGTGTCTCCCGGCTGCGCTCGTCCGGCAACGTCCGATGTCTTCACCACGTCGATGAGCGTCGGGGTGTCGGCAACCGCCCACGAGAAGGTCGATTCGCTGAACAGCCCTCCGGGATCCTGGACACGAACGGTCACCGAATAGGGCGACCCGGCCGATGCCGTGAAGTTGATCGATCCGGCGATGATCCCGTTCTCCGAATCCATGTACAGGCCGGCCGGAAGGCCCGTGGCAGAGAAGACGAGCGTGTCACCATCGGGATCCGACCCACCGACGAGAACATTGATGGAATCACCCTCGCCACCCACCTGAGCACCAGGATCATTCACCACAGGCGCCCGATTCGTGTCCGTCACCGTCCACGAGAACGCCACCTCAGTGAACAACACAGGCACACCATCATCAGTCGC
>JABMPV010000276.1 GCA_013202595.1 bacterium | reverse complement strand
CGGAGTCCGGTGCGGCGATCTTTGTCGACGAGTCCGCGGTCGACATCCTCGAACGTCTGGCAAACGAGCAGGCCGTCAATCAATTGCGGACCACATCTCTGGTGTCCCTCGCCGTGCTGTTCCCGTTGTCGGTGCTTGCAGGGTGGATCATCGCGGGCCGCATGCTGCGGCCGGTCGGACACATCACGGCTGTGGCCAGGGAGATCCAGGCCTCTGACCTGTCGCGTCGCATCCGCCTCGGCGGACCGCCCGATGAGCTGCGCGGCCTGGCCGACACCTTCGACGACATGCTGGAGAGGGTGGAGCAGGGGGTGGAGGAGCAGCGGCAGTTCATCCAGGACACATCGCACGAGTTGCGTAATCCGCTTGCGACCATGGCGATGAGCCTCGATGTGGCCCTGACCGACCCGGCCGATCACCATGGCCTGGAGGAAGCAGCCGTGCAGGTGCGCAGGACGCTGGATCGCACGGCCCTGACCGTCAACGAGTTGACCCGTTTTGCGAGGAGGGAGATCCCCGAACCTGGGCACATCGGTCCGATCGACCTCGGCGACCTCACCGAGGCGGTCGTGGGCGAGTTCCGCAGATCGGCAGGTTCCAGGAAGATCGGTGTCGAGCACGTCGGGGGAACGGGGCCGGTGATCAGGGGGGATCGGACGGCGCTCCACGCAGCTCTGGGCAACTTGATCGGCAACTCGGTGCGACTGGCGCCCGAGGGGTCGACCGTCCGCTGCGGTGCGGGGGTCGTCGATTCGTGGTCCTGGACCGGGGTTGCGGATGAAGGCCCCGGTATCCCCGCTGAGAGCCATCGCCTCGTCTTCCAGCGGCGCTGGCGCAAGGGTGTCGAGGGGACGGCGGGCGAGGGAGAGGGGATCGGCCTGTCGATCGTGCGCCAGGTAGCCGAGTCGGCCGGCGGCACGGTCACGCTCACCTCAGCCGAGGGGACCGGTTCCTCCTTCATCATCTGGATCCCGGGATCTGAGGGAGCCGACCCCGACGACATCAGCGTCGACGGGATCCACCCCGTCTTCGACCCGCTCATGGGTTGACCGCCGACGGCGGTGTCGTCAGCCGGTCGTGTCTTCGCCGACCCGCATCCTGACCCGGCTCATCGTGCCCGTTTGGTTGGCGTACAGCGCGCCGCCGGCTGCCGAGGCGAGGGACCATGCGAGCGCCAGACCGAAGCCGGTGCCTCCGAGTGCCTCGTCGGGGAACCCGATAGCGAGCAGACCTGCCACCAGGAGGACGGCGCCGACCGTGGGGCCGACCAGCAGACCGGCCAATACCGAGCGGCCGACTGCGGGCGAGCCGAGATGCTCCGCAGCCCGGTACCCACCGATGATGAATCCCAGGGCGATGAAGCCGACTCCTACCCACATCCATCCCGGGCGGGTGCCGTAGGCGACCACGTCGGTGCCCCCGAAGAAACGCATCGAGAACACACCGAACACCATGGCAACGTCGAGGCCCGACAGCAACACTGCCGAGTAGAGCACGACGAGAATCAGCGCTCCGATGACCCGGAAGCCCGCATCGTCCGAGATCAATTCGAGGCCGGTGCCGATCACCAGGAGGACCAGCAGTGCCGGGATGGCGAACAGGAACGCCCTTCGAGCGCCTGCTGCGGCGGCAGTGATCAGTGGCGGCCAAGTGAACCCGCGGCTGACGCCGACGAAGCCCAGCATGGACGTGCCCGACGCCCTGGCCAGAGCGTGGAGCAGCGAGAACCCTGCAACCACGAAGCCGAGGAAGAACACTGCAGCCACGCTCCACCTGGCTCCCGCAGGATCGGCGAAGGTCCCTCCGAATCCGGTGCTCAAGTCCACAGGGGCTGTCCCGGGATCGAGAAGCGAAGCGAGCACGGTGATCGGTATGACATACACCAGTGCCGCCTTGTCGACCAGCAGTCCCTTCCTGAGCGGTCTGAGGCCCTCTGATGGCCCCGTGCCGACGTAGCGAACCGACAGCCGGAACGACAGCCAGATCCAGAACGTGCCGGCCAGCCACAGGCCGATCTGGTCGATTGCGCCGTGGGAGGCGATGAAGGTCGTGAGCGGTGATCGGAAGGTCTGGCCCCAATCGACGGGGGCTTCGGCGATCACCTGGGCAAGGACCAGCACACCGGCGAATGCGAAGTGGAGCGCCAGACCGAAGATGAGCGCTCCGAGCGCCAGGTTGATGGCGTGCCCCCAATCCCTGCCGAGCCATCCGGGGACGGTGACCTCCACGGTTGTGTCCGCTGTGGAGGCGTCGGATGATTCCAGGGTGACCTCGGTGGCTACGGGCCCGAACTCGGTCCCGCATTTGCCACAGAACTTGTCGCCGCCGTGCTGTTCGAATCCGCACCGGGTGCAATGGTCGGCCATGCGCTGCTCCCTGCTCGACTGACGCGGACGTTAGCAACCCTTGGTGGCGCCGGTTCGGACACCGCTCGATTGCCCGATCCCGGCTCGCGAGCCGGTAACCTTGCCGCACGTTCGGGCGCTTAGCTCAGGTGGCGAGAGCGCTTCCCTTACAAGGAAGAGGTCGGGGGTTCGAGTCCCTCAGCGCCCACAACAGAACCCCCCTGGTTGTAGGGGGTTTCTCTTGTGTCGTCGACACGGTCACCGCACAGGTCACGTCATGGGTCGGTTTGACGCCAACGGGTTGGGTCGACGCCGACAACGAGATCCACTGGAACACCGAACTGACGGTATTTGTCGAGCCACGCGCAGAGGGCAACGACTTGGCAGTGTATTTGCGAAGCATCGAGGCCGATTTCGAGTGTCTCTCGGCCGAAGCCATCCCGCTGCTGGTGATCCCTTTCGATGCAGCCTTCGGTAACCATCGAGTTGTACTGCACCTCAAAACGCTCACCGTGTCGGAACTCACCCGGGAACGGCTGACATCGGAGCCATAACGTGGACGCCTTCAGGGCGACCAACAGGCCAGTGCTGCGATCAGAACCGTTGAGGGAACCATCTGCGATGTCTCAGCGTGTAACGGTCGAGATGTACCGAAGAGCCCGGTTGGTGATCGCTGCGATGGTCCTATCAGCGATAGCGGCGTGCGCGCCTGGTTCCTCGGCTCCAAACTCGACAGACCCGACCAATCCTTCCGTCGGCGTTGTTGACACCACTGGAAATTCAGCTTCCGAATCTGCTTGGGTGTTGGTGGCGACAGCCGAGGGTGAAGGTGGGCTTCCGCCCCCTTGGGTGATCGAGACGCATGAGGATGCCCAACTGTATGCCGATCAACTAGCGAGTGTCGACGTGGACTTCGCCGAACAGGTGATCTTCATGCTCTCGATACCCCGCGGCATCGGATGCCAAGAAGAGGTGCGTCTCAGCGACCTCATCATCGACTGGAAGTCCGGAATCGTCTACGGCGACTTCGTCAGGAACACCGATGACCCCGAATGTGTAGGTGTTTTGGGATCATTCACGTTCTACATAGCCACCGACCGAGATCGGCTTCCGGGAGAGTTCAGTCTGCAAGCCGAGGATCACCTCACCCATCCCCAAGCCGTCTCAGTACATGTGGTTCTCAATGACTGACGGACTGCGACGTGACGTTGAAAGCTGGCATCAACCTGAACGGGTTGTATGACCGGAACCGCCACGCGGTCGCGCTTCACGCGGCGTCACTCGTTGGGGGATCCGAGGCCACCCATGTCGTGCATGACGTAATCGGAGGGGGGATGGCGACCAGCCGCGATCGCCCCTGGTGGCCACTGACGGCGGATCGGGTGCATCTGTAGGTTGGGCCTGGACCAATCTGGGAGATCGCATGGTGAGTGACGAGCAGGTTGAGGCCGCCTGGTCTCCGGCACGGCTGATTCCTGGCACGGGCATCAAGGGCCGGAAGGAGCAGGAGGAACGCTCCACATCGGCTCTCCTCGCCGTCATGGCGGCTGTGCCGTCGTTCGGTCATGCGCTGCTGAAGCCCGCTCTGGGTGCCCCAGCAGGCCGAATCTCGACGTTCACGGAGCCGCACTTCAAGACCGACGCCGATGGGACAGCCAGGCCGGACGGGGCGATCGTCATCGAGCGGGGGAAGACCCGATGGGTGTGCCTGGTCGAGGTGAAGACCGGCGACAGTGACCTCTACGACGAGCAGGTCGACGGGTACGTCCAGATCGCCAACCGGGAGGGATTCGATGCCGTGTTGACGATCTCCAACCAGATCGTCGCCCACCCTTCGGAGAGTCCCGTCAAGGTCGACAAGCGCCGTCTCCGCAAGGTCCGCTTGGGTCACCTGTCGTGGTTCCGTATCCGCACCGAGGCCGTGACCGCTCCCTGCCAGGACTGGGGATGATCCTGGGCGCCCGGGTGCTCGCCGAGTTCGGGGACGACCCGAACCGGTTCGATAGCGCCAAGTCTCGCCGAAACTACGCCGCCACGTCACCCATCACCCGAGCCT
>JABMPV010000275.1 GCA_013202595.1 bacterium | reverse complement strand
TCGAACCAGTGACCTCTGCCGTGTGAAGGCAGCGCTCTTCCGCTGAGCTAAGCGCCCGGGACGGGTGGAGTGTAGCAATCGCACTGCCTACGATTCGCCGATGGAACGCGTCGAATTCGAACGAGTGGTCGACGAAGCATTGGAGACCCTGCCCGACTGGGTGGTTGATGCCGTCGACAACCTGCACATCGTCGTCGAGGACTGGCCCACTCCCGATCAGGACCCATCGGGTACCGGCCTCCTGGGCATCTACGAGGGCGTGTCGCTGCTCGACAGGGGCGACTACTACTCGGGTGCACTTCCCGACCGGATCGTCGTGTTCATGGGACCGCACCTGGATCTCGAACTCTCCAAAAGCGATCTCCGTGATGAGGTCCGGACCACCGTCCTGCACGAGGTAGCCCACCATCTGGGCGTCGACGACGAGCGACTGCACGAGCTCGGCTGGGGATGAGACGGCAGGCGCCTCAAGGGAATCGGCCGTCGTGCCGATCACGTGCAGGTGGAACCCGATCGACACGACCCCTACCGCACATGTGAGCACCACTGCAATCACGACCTCGCCAGAGGTGTGACACTCGCCGAGTTGTGGGCGACCGATGGTCCGCATCCCCAAAGCCACGCCGTCGTGAGTCTGTCCTACGCCAGAGCCACGCTGTTCGACGACGAAGGGGTCCCGATCCAGGAGCCCGTCCGCCGGACAGGATGACCCGGCGAAGTACGATCGGACCTGTTCACACGGCGAGACGAAGGGATCTCAGTGGACGATCTGATCAAGAACCTGATGGAGAAGTTCGACCTACCGCTCGACAAGGTCAAGGGCATCCTCTCGACCGTGGCCGGGTTCCTCGGCGACAAACTGCCCGACCCGATCGGCAGCACCGTCAAAGGTTTCCTCGACGGTGATGATGACGGCGAAGGCGGAGGGTTCGATCTCGGCAGCCTCACCGACACCCTCGGCGGATTCTTCGGCGGCGACGACGACAAGTAGTCGACAGCAACGCGACGGGCCGGCACGCAGTGCCGGCTCTGTCGCGTCCGGATGCATTCGGACGGTTGCGCCTATGCCAGCCCGAGAAGCCCCGGTAGCGAGCGGATCGTCCCGGTGGCCACATGGGCGTCCGAGGAGATCGAGCCAATCTCCTCAGGCGTTCTGAAGCCCGATTCCAGTGCCGGCCCCGTGATGGCCACGACGAGTCCGAATCCGAAATCTCTGGCACCGGACAATTCGCCCCCGTTCCCATCACCGCAGTAGATGGCGCTTTCAGCGATGACGCCGAGTCGGTCGATGATCGCCGCGTACGAACCGGGCTCCGGTTTGGCCACACCGGCGTCGCACGACATGACCACGGCATCGAAGCACTCCGCAAGGGGCGATGCATCCCACACCCTGATGTCTCGTTCGTGGGCATTCGACAGCAGACCCACCTTGATTCCTGTAGAGCGCACCTGCCGAAGGATCTCGACCACTCCGGGAAGCGGTCTCATCAGCGCCATGTCCTGATAGCGGCCGAGAGCCTCGTCGGCCTCTGTCACAGCCGAGTCCGTGACAGAGCCGCCCATTCGGACGGCGGCCTCAGCCAGCATGTCGACGGTCCGCACAGAACTGCGCAGCACGAGGTCGGCCACCTCCTCGGCCCAGACCCGCTCCATCTCCGTCGGGTCGACCCCGAAGCACTCCCCCGCCGTCCCGATTCGGGAGAAGGACCGTGGACGGAACTGCTCTGGATCGACCAGTGTGTGGAACAGATCGAAGACGACGGCCTCGACGATCAAAGCTGGCCTCCCGGACAGTGGATCGCGATTGGCCGCCTCCATCGGTGCATCCCACCAGCCTACGTGGGTCCCGGGCGTCTCCCGCTCAGGCTCCCGATCCGCCGCCGGCGACGTCGCCCTCGAACATCTCTTCCTGGGCGTTCACCAGATCGGTCAGCGAGACGGGCTCGAGGCCCCTTTCATGCAGACCCTCAATGATCACCGGGAGAGCGGCGACCTCGACCTCACTGAAACTCAGCACCACGACGCTGCCCGGTTGGGCGCTGCGCACGACATGAGCGGCCACTTCTCGCGGCCCGGGGTTCGAACCGCCGACCTGCGGGCCGACCGGGCTGAACAGTGCGAAATAGGTCTCGACGTCCCACAGGGCGCTGATCAGGCCCTGACGCGCGATCTCGGAGCGGATGTCTTCTGGCCCTTCGAGGTCGACGAAGCCTGCCAGGTATGGCGGACGGAACCACCTGGTGGGGTACTCCCTATCGAGCGCCGCCTCCACCGCCGTCTGCCATTGCTCCATCTCCACGGCGAGTTGGTCGATCGAAACATCGGTCGCGGCCACCGACGAGTAGGTGCTGTTGCCCAACTCGCTTCCTCTGTCGACTGCAGCAGCCCACAACTCGCCAAATGCATCCAGGCCCTGGCCCGTGGGGAACAGCGTCGCGGTCACGTCCATTTCGTCGAGCGTGGTGAGCGCGGTCATGATCGACTGCCGGGTCCCGCCATCGCCGATCGTCAGCGCTACCTGATCGACTGCGTTGGATGCCGAGGACACGACGATCGCCTTGCGGAGGAATGTGTTCTCTTCGGTGATCGCATCGATCTCGGACTGGACCCGCTCGGCCTCTTGCTCGGCCGCCCGGATGCGCCGCTCCGCCGTGTCGGCCCGGACTCTCTCGCGTTCCGTTTGGGCCGCGCTCGACTCCAGATCGGCCAGAAGGCGGTCCCGCTCCGACTCCAGCGAGTCGATGGCCGCCACGGATGCCGCGGCTGCCTGCTCGAGTTCCTTCACCTTGGCGTCGCTCGATGAGCGGGCCATCCACGACGCCACCGTTGCGGCGATCAGCAGGGCGACCAGTGCCGTGGCGATCGCCTTGATCATCCAGTGCGAATCGCCGGATCCACGCCTGACCCCCGCCGCGAGCTTCTTTGGGAAGTCACCGATGGTCGGGACCATGCCGATCGGCTTGCGAATGTCGTGCTGGTCACCGGGCGGCGGTGCGGCCTTTGGCACCAACGGTGCCACTTCGGCAGTCGACGGACCTGGGGCAGGCTCTGCAGGAGCGAGGGCAACCGCCGGCGGTGCCGTGGGTGGAGCGACGATCTCGATGAGGAGTTCCTGGCTCGGCTGGAGGTCGACGATGACCTCCAGCCGAGCGATCACGGAGTCGAGCGGAACACCGAGCACGTCGGCGAGTCGCTGTCCCTCGTCCCTGTTGGGGACCTCCTCGCCCCACTCCCATTGGTCGACGAGGTTGGGGGCAGCACCAACGAGAGCCCCGAGGCCCCCCTGGGTCAAACCGATACGTTCGCGCCTCGTGCGGATGACGCTCCCGACTTCCACCGGCAGCATGAAACTCAACCTCTCTCCCACCGGGAACACTAGAACTACTCAACGTGGTCGACAAGTGTGCTGCTCGTGGTTTCGCTCCGGCCAGCCGGAGAATGGGGAGTGGTACGCTCCCGCGTCGACCATCACGGAGGAACCCTCAATGTACGACTGGCTGAAATTCGTCCACGTCCTCGCGGCCATCGCGTGGGTGGGCGGAGTGATTCTGCTCAACACCTACGCACCCATGGTGATGAGCAAGGGCACCATGCAGGACAAGATCTCGTTCACCAAACTCGTTCTGTTCGCCGGGCGGGTCTTCATGATTGCCGCCAGCATCGTGCTGGCATTCGGCGTGTGGCTGGTCATCGACGCCGGGATCGAGTTCTCCCAGGCCTGGATCAGCATCGGGTTCACAGGTGTCCTCGTGGGAGCCGTCCTGGGGCCTGTGTTCTACACCCCCTCGGCCACCAAGCTGAAGGCCGCATACGAGGCAGGCGACGACGACGCCTCGGACGCCCTCGGCAAGCGGATCAGCCTGGTCTCCACAGTCGAGATGCTGCTGATGCTCATCGTCGTCTGGTCGATGGTCTTCAAGCCGGGCCTGTAGACCTACCGCTGCGGCGGAACCACTGCATAGGAGATGTCGAGGACGGGTTCCGGCCCGTCCTCGACCGCGATCGGGACCACGAGCCGCACCCGGTCGATGAGGCACAACTCCTCGGCCTCCACCGTGCAGTAGTAGATCGTCAGATCACCGGTGAGCGTCGCCATACCGGGGCGGAGGACGACATCGAGGCGTACGGGGAACTCGGGTGCGATCACCGAGAGGGAGGCGTCGGTGAAGGCTGCGCCGGCACCATCGACGCTCCACGTCATGGAGAACGGGGCGATGTCGTTGACCTTGTATCCATCGGGGATCGCAACCGTCACTTCGAGGAGTCCCGCACCGGCGCCCACCGTGATCGGATCGAGTGTCACCACCGTTCCGGTGAACTCCTCATCGACTTGCTCGAACCGCTCGATACCCCATAAGACGAGCGTGGCCGTCTCCCCCGTCGCCGGGTCGAACGACCGAACAGCATGGTTGTTGGTGTCGGCGATCCAGAGCACCCCGCCGGACGCCGACAGCCCACCCGGCTCCGAGTACCTGGCGTCCACGCCATCGGCCCAACCCTCATCGCCACCTGCAACGGTGGTGACGGATCGGGTATCGATGTCGACGGCCTTGATCTTGCTGTTGTAGGTGTCGGCGACATACAGCACATCCCCGATCACCTCGACACCCAGCGGATGCTGGAGGCGGGCATCGGTCCCGACCCCGTCCTCGTCACCGAAGTCGAACAGGTTGGCTTCGGTGCCGGCGACGATGTCGACGGAGCCCTCGAAGGTGTCGACGGAACGGATCGCACTGGATTCTGAGTCGGCGAAGTAGAGGATCCCGCTCCGATCGAGAGCCAGGCCGCTGGGCTGGGCCAGTTCGGCTCCGGCAGCGGGACCGTTGGCAACACCCTCTCTCCCGCTGCCTGCCACCGGCCCGGCGAACCCGGTGGTGAGATCGAGAGCCCACACCTGATGCGACCCGGCCATCGCGATGAACAACCTGGGGCCATCGAGCGTCAGATCCCACGGCGATGCCAGCGCCACGTCGGGAGCCACTCCGGGCCGCGGCGGGTAGAGCGGAGTCTGCTCGCCGGTGCCCAGCAGGGTCGTGACGGTCCGCGCATCGAGATCGAGGGCACGCACCGAGTGATTGCCCACGTCTGCGACGTAGAGGGTCGTTCCATCTTCCGAGAGCGCCAGGCCCTGGGGCTGATCGAAGCCTGCTGATGCGAACCCGCCTTCGACGAGGCCTCGCCGCCCGGAGCCGGCCACATCGAGCACTTCACCCGTCGCCATGTCGGCCACGACGACCCTGTGGTGATTCGTATCGGCGATGAACAACCTTCCACCATCGGCATCGGCGAGCAG
>JABMPV010000274.1 GCA_013202595.1 bacterium | reverse complement strand
CTCATGGCCTCCGCATCCCTGTGGCTCATCACTCTGGACCCCGGTACGCGCGACCCGATCCCCATGGAGAACACCAACAAACTCCTGCTGCGCTTCCCCGGCAACCGGGGAGTGAAGACCGGTGACACCGCCAACGCAGGAAAGGTGCTGCTGTCCCTCGTCGACACCGGGCACAGGGGGATGGTGGGCATCGTCATGGGCTCGCGGGACCATCTCGCTGCGATGACCGAGATGCTGGCGTACGGCCGGACCCTGCTCGATCCCCGCGATCAACTCCTCGCCCCGGGCCTGGACGCGGGCTTGCTCGACGACCTCCCTGCATGGGAGCGCACCCGGATTGCGGCGGCCCGGCCCCTGCCAACAGGTCGCGACCATCTGACGCCCCCGTTCGGCACGCCGGGCGGTCGTGCGCTGGCCGAGGCATTCGCCATGGTTCTTCCGGGCCTCCTGGGCGGCGGCGGATGACGTCGGGAGCCCCGAGAACGCCGGGAGATCCCGGGACACCCATGACCTGTGTGATCGACCAGGCGGCCATCGCCACGAGGGTCGATGAGCTCGGAGCCGAGATCTCAGCCGACTTCGCCGGGAAGGACCCGGTGCTACTCGGGGTCCTCAACGGTGCGGCCCCGTTCCTCGCCGATCTCAGCCGCAGACTCTCACCCCGCATCGACATCGACTTCCTGGCACTCACCCGCTTCGGGTCGGAAGGAAAGGTGGGGATTGCCGTCGATACCGCCACGCCGATCACCGGCCGCCACGTGATCATCGTCGAGGACATCGTCGATACCGGTCTCACGCTCTCATATCTGCTCGGCCTGCTCGAGACCAGGGACCCGGCCAGCCTCAGCACCGCAACCCTCATCGACAAGGTGACGAGGCGCATCGTCGACGTCCCCCTGCAGTACAGGGGGTTCGAAGTCGGAGACGAGTTCCTGCTCGGATACGGGATGGACTGGGAGGGGCGATTCCGCAATCTCCGGGAGATATGGGCAGTGATGGACTTCGCCGGTTTCCGAGCAGATCCCGTGGCTGCGACTGCAGGAATCTTCGGGGAAGCCGGTGATAGGCTGCCGTCATGACGAGTGAGAGCATCCCGGTCGAACTGGTCGGCGTTCGCATCGAACTGCCTTCCAACCAGCCGATCGTGCTCCTCAAGGAATTGCACGGCACCCGCTATCTCCCGATCTGGATCGGAGCCCCGGAGGCCACGGCCATCGCCTTCGCCCTCGAAGAGGTCGAGACCCAGCGACCACTCACCCACGACCTTCTCAAGGACTCCATCCAGGCGTTGGGAGGGAGGATCGACCGGATCGTGGTCACCGAGTTGCGCGACGGCATCTACTACGCCGACCTCGTCTTCGACGTCGACTCCGAAGAGGTCATCGTGTCCTCCCGGCCTTCCGATGCAATCGCCCTGGCGGCCCGCACCGAGGCGCCCATCTACGTCTTTCCCGGCGTGCTCGACGAAGCCGGTGTGGAACTCAAGGACGAGGATTCCGATGAAGAGGTCGTCGTCGAGCGATTCAAGGACTTCCTCGAGAGCGTCGATCCAGAGGACTTTCGTACGACGTGAACCCGAGCAGGCGACTCCTTGCGGCCGTTGCGTTCCTCGGTTCGATCCTGGTGATTGGCACCCTCGGATACATGCTGATCGAAGGCGCGGTCTTCAGCGACGCCCTCTACATGACCGTCATCACGATCTCGACGGTCGGCTACAGCGAGGTGTTCCCGCTGTCGGGTGCAGGACGGATCTACACCTCGGCGCTCATCGTCGGCGGCGTGGGTGCCGCTCTCTACACTGCCGCGATCGGCCTTGAGATCGTGATCGAACGCTTGCTCGGCGGCGAACGAAGGAGACGGAAGATGGCCAGGGTTATCAGCGCTCTCGACGACCACGTCATCGTCTGCGGCTTCGGCCGAGTCGGTCGAACCGTATGGCAGGCTCTCGAGCGAGCAGGCACTCCATCGGTGATCGTCGAGGTCGACGCCGTCCTCGTCGACCTGGCCGAGAACGAGGGTGCGCTGGTCCTGGAGGGGGATGCAACCACCGACGCCGCTCTCGAACAGGCGGGGATCGACAGGGCGCGGGCTCTGATCGCGTGTGTGATGAGCGACGCCGACAACCTGGTCATCGTGCTCTCGGCCAAGAATCGCTGTCTCGACCCCAGGGTGATCGCCCGTGCGTCTGAAGTCGCTTCGGAGTCCAAGCTCACGCTGGCGGGTGCCGATAGGGTGGTGGCCCCTCAGCGAGTCGGTGCTGAGCGGCTTGCAGCGCTCGCCGCACAGCCGAGGATCGACGAGTTCGTGGATCTGGTCCTGCACGGCAAGCTCGTCTCTCTGCGCATCGAGGAGTTCACCGTGCGCCCGGGTGCCGAACTGGCAGGGGAGACCCTCCGCG
>JABMPV010000273.1 GCA_013202595.1 bacterium | reverse complement strand
TGCCTAACCACTCGGCCACGCCGCCGTGATCCGATAGATCAGGGACGGCCACGGGCCGTCCCATCTCCGAGCGGACGACCGGTCTCGAACCGGCGACCTTAACCTTGGCAAGGTTACGCTCTACCAACTGAGCTACGTCCGCCTGCGGCGGGCAGTGTACCAAACCTCCGGCCGCAGCAACTCACGTTCCGGTGGAACCGAAGCCACCTTCCCCGCGGGCTGAATCGGGTAGTTCTCGTACCTCCTCGAAGTCCCATTCGGGGATGGGAACGATCACCAGTTGGGCAATCCGATCGCCCCTTGTGATATCGACCGGTTCGACGCCATGGTTGACCAGGATCACCTTCACCTCACCCCGATATCCGGTGTCGACCAATCCGGGGCCATTGGCCACCCCAACACCGTGACGGGCGGCCAGTCCGCTGCGCGGAGTCACCAACCCGGCAAACCCTTCGGGGATGGCCACCGCAATGCCCGTGGGAACCGTGGCCCACTCCCCCGGCCGCAACGCGACATCGTCGCGAGCATGGAGATCAAGCCCTCCATCACCGGGATGAGCCCTCCGGGGCACTGGGAGGTCCGGATCCAAACGCTGAAGTGGTACCTGCATGGTGCCGATTATGGCGTGAACCCTCCTGGAGTCCAGTGTCACGACAACTCAGCGACCCTGCGGGCCGTAGGACCATCCTCGACATGCTGGAGACCACTCCGGCGATTGGCGCGCGTCTGGCGCCCTGGAGTTCGGCCATCGAAGAGGCCATCCCCGACGAGGTCGTCGACTGGGTGCCCGATCCGCTCTCCAGGGGATTCACCAACGAGCGTCGCTTCCGATGGACCGTTGTCGTGGGCGCGCTCCTGTTGGCGTCCGCGGCCGCTTTCGGGTGGCTCCGGCTGCTGGCCATCCCCGCCGAGATCTCCGAATCGGTGCTCGAGGACTACACGATCGCGCTCCAGGACCTGTCGGTGGCTGCCGCACACATGGATGAAGCCCTCGTCCTGGCTTTCGACCCTGCCCTCGGCACCGCCGGCGCAGCAACCGGGCCGGTGCTGGCGGCCGACAACGCAGCAAGCCTGGCCCTGGGAACAGCCACGGCTCCCCTCCCGGCCACACCGCCTCTCCTGCCGGGCAATGACGTCGAAATGCTCCAACCCGTCCGCCAGCGCGTTCGCCTTGCCGCGGATCTGGCGACGGATCTCACAGCCCGCCTCGGAGGGGTGGTCGCGTACAGACTGGCCTGGGAACGAGCATTCGCCATGCCACGCCTCCCCGCTGAAGGGGACGGCCGGGCATTGGCAGACCTCGACGGAGCGCTGACACTCGCAGTCGCCGAGACCACCACCGCCGTGTCGGCGATGCCCGACCTCGCCCTGATGTCGACCCACCGCGATGCAGCGACAGATCTGGTCGAGAGCCTGCCTGCCTGGCAGGTGAACTACCTGACCGCCCTCCACCTCGGTGAGACCGAGGCCGCCGACGCATACATCTCATCCTTGCGTGGGAGCCTCGAAGAACTCAACGGGACCTATGCGGTTGCACTGGAGTCGGCCCGTGCCGAACTCGTGTCGTCGCTCGCCCAACTCCGCAGCACCATCGATGTGACCAGGGTCGCGGTCGGCGGCTGACCTCTGCTCAGGACCTGGGCTGTTCTTCGAGCGCAGCCATCTCCACCTCGAAGTCGCTCGCTCCGCGGAACTCCTTGTAGACAGAGGCGAAGCGGAGATAGGCGACCTCATCGAGGTCCCGCAGGGCATCGAGCACGCGATGGCCGATGTCCTCGGAGTTGACCCGTGGCCCTTCCTCGCGAACGAACATCTCGATCTCGCGAACGATGCGGTCCAGCGAGCCGGGAGGGATGTCGAGGTCGGCGACCGCATAACCGAGACCGGTGAACACCTTCGAAGGTGAGAACGGCTGCACCGATCCATCGCGCTTGATCACCACGAGTGCCTCATCGCGGCGCTCGTAGGTGGTGAACCGATTGCTGCACCGCTCGCACTCGCGTCTCCGACGAATCGCCGCACCACCTTCCGCGGGGCGGCTGTCCACCACGCGGGTGTCGTCACCTCCACAAAACGGGCAATTCATGGGCGAAAGGCTACCCCGACCACGTTCGGCGGCCCTCAGGATGCGCCTCACGGGCTTCTGAGCGATCGAGAGGCCCATACGGTGACGATGCGGAGGGAGGAGCGCTCGGCGAGCGCTGAGACGGTGCCCACCGGGCATGAGCCCGGCTTCCTCCGGTCTCAGCCGGCAGGGATCTCGAGCACCTGCCCCGGGACGATGATGCTGTCGGTCATACCGTTGTGCTGTTTGATGTCGAAGACGGTACGACGCACATCGCCGCCGGATCGGGTGTGATCGGTGGCGATTTCCCACAGCGTGTCGCCAGCGACGACGTGGTGGGTGACAGTCTCACCCACCACGTCGGGGCTGCTGGCTCCGACACCGGTGGCGAAGAGGACGATCGCAACAATCACGACCACAGTGAAGAGAATCGCTGCCCGGATGGGGGCAGTGCGGGTGCTCGTCATGTTGCTCCTCCTCTGGCTTCGTCTTCGTCGTCGGCTTCTCCCTGCCACTCGTGCCGGGGGAACCCGAGTAGCAGGCCGAGGAACACGGTACGGTCTGGGTATGACACGAACACGTGTTCGCTCCTGTGGATAACTATATCGAACACTTGTTCGCAAATCAAGTCGAACATATGTTTGCCTCACATGGGTGAAACGGCTAGCGTCACTATGACCGAAGGAGGCACCACATGGCCCCGCTCGACATCAGCGACCGGCAGCGCGAGATACTCGACCTCATCGTGATGACGGTCGATGCCCGGGGCTATCCGCCCTCGGTGCGAGAGATCGGTGACGCCGTCGGGCTCTCGTCGCCCTCCACCGTCCACAGCCATCTCTCTGCTCTGGTGAAGGCCGGATATCTCCGCCGCGACCCGACCAAGCCCCGGGCCATCGAGGTCACGGCCACGGCCGACACCGGGACCGATCTCCGCAGAGCAGCCGTGCGGGACGTGCCACTCGTCGGCCGGATCGCAGCGGGCTCGCCGATCCTCGCCGAAGAGGACATCGAGGAGATCTACCCGCTCCCGACCGACCTCATCGGCTCAGACCCCGTCTTCATGCTCAGGGTGCGCGGCGATTCCATGATCGACGCAGGCATCCTCGACCGCGACTTCGTCGTGGTGAAGCGCCAACCCGAGGCTCGCAACGGCGAGATCGTCGCCGCGCTCGTCGACGGCGAAGAGGCCACGGTCAAACGGTTCAGCCGGGAGAATGGCCGCGTCGTATTGACGGCAGAGAACCCGGCGTACGAGCCGATGGTGTTCGATCACGGCGTCGAGGTCATCGGCAAGGTCGTCGCCGTACTCCGCAGCATCCACTGAATTCACGACGTCGCCACCTGGGCCGGAGTCGAAGTGGTCTGACCCGCCTGGCTCTACAGGCGACCGGCGAAGACGGTACGAGCCGGTCCGTCGATCCAGACATCCTCACCGT
>JABMPV010000272.1 GCA_013202595.1 bacterium | reverse complement strand
TCTCTGGAGTCCGGCCATGTCTGAAATCTCCAAGCACCGCGCACTTGGGATGACCGACGAGGAGTACGAAGCCGTCATCGAGATCCTCGAGCGGGAACCGACCGACGCAGAACTCGCCATGTACTCGGTGATGTGGTCGGAGCACTGCTCGTACAAGTCATCGCGGACTCACCTGAAACGCTTCCCCAGTGATGCCCCGTGGGTGGTCGTCGGGCCGGGAGAGAACGCAGGAGTGGTCGATCTCGGCGACGGGTGGCTCGCCGCCATCCGAATCGAGAGTCACAACCATCCGTCTTTCGTCGAGCCGTATCAGGGGGCGGCCACCGGTGTCGGCGGCATCCTCAGGGACATCCTCACCATGGGTGCCCGGCCGATCGCCGTCATGGACGCCCTTCGGTTCGGACCGCTCGACGATCCTCGCAACCGGTACCTGTTCGATGGGGTCGTCAAAGGCGTGGCCGGGTACGGCAACGCGGTCGGCGTGCCGACGGTCGGCGGCGAATTGGAGTTCGACGACTGCTACTCGGGGAATCCGCTGGTCAACGTGCTCTGCCTGGGACTGCTCAAGAAGGAGCAACTGGTCCTGAGTGCAGCGACCGGCGCCGGGAACCTCGCCGTCCTCCTGGGCAACTCGACAGGGCGCGACGGCATCGGCGGTGCCTCCATCCTCGCTTCGGCATCCTTCGAGGAAGGTGACGAGGGCAAGCGCCCATCGGTGCAGGTCGGTGATCCCTTCGAGGAGAAGAAACTCATCGAGGCATGCCTGGAGTTGTTCGAGAAGGACCTCGTCGTGGGCATCCAGGACCTCGGCGCCGCCGGGATCGCCTGTGCGACGAGCGAAACCGCAGCCGCCGGAGGCATGGGCATGGATGTCGACCTGAACTCGGTGCCCCGCCGTGAGCCGGGCATGACGCCCGGCGAAGTCCTGATGTCGGAATCCCAGGAGCGGATGCTGGCGATTGTGACGCCGGAGCGGCTTCAGGCGGTGAGAGATGTCACAAATCGCTGGGATGTCGTGGCCTCTGTGATCGGCACGGTCAGGCCGGGCGGGGCACTGTGCGTTCGCGAGGACGGTGAACTGGTTGCCGAGATCCCGGCCGCATCGCTCTCGGAAGACGCTCCGATCTACTGGCGGCCGCAGGAACGCCCCGAATCCCTGGACGACATCTGGGCCGTCGATCCGACACCCCCATCCGGAGACCCGGCAGGCGACCTCCTCCACCTGCTGGCCGATCCGGCCATCGGCGACCCCTCATGGGTGTACGGCCAATACGACCACATGCTGTTTCTCCGTAGCGCGGTGCGGCCGGGGCACGATGGGTCGCTCCTGCGGATCGCAGGCACCCAGAAGGCGCTCGGCCTGTCGGTCGATGGCGACGGCCGTCTGTGCGCCCTCGACCCCAGGCGCGGCGCGGCCCGACTCATCTGGGAGTCGGCGCTCAACGTGGCCGTCACCGGCGCCCGACCCATTGCAGTGGTCGACAACCTCAATTTCGGCAACCCGGAGAAGCCCGCCGTCATGTGGCAGTTCTCCGAGACCATCGACGGCATGACGAGCGCCTGCCACGACCTGGGCCTTCCGGTGATCGGCGGCAACGTCTCCTTCTACAACGAGACCGACGGGACCGACATCCACCCGACACCCATCGCCGGGGTCCTCGGATTGGCCGAGCCCTATCCGGATCCGCCCCCGCGCCTCGACCGGGCGGAAGACGGCATGGACATCTGGCTCGTCGGCCCGTCCGGCGAACCCGACTTCGCCGCCTCGGCCTACCAGCGGATCATCCATCAGCGCCACGACGGCCGCCCGCAGGCAGCGAATGCGGCATCGGGACTGCTCACCGTCGAGGCGGCCGTGCTGCTCGCCTCCATCTGCCCCGTCGTGCACGACCTCTCCAAGGGCGGCTTGGCCGTCGCAGTTACCGAGATCTCCATCGCCAGTGGAGTCGGAGCAATGCTCGATCCCGGCCTTGACTGGTTCGGTGAAGGCCCTCATCGCATTGTGGTGGCCGTCCCCAGGTCGGCCCGCCGTGAGGCAACGACGGCCCTCGCCGCCATCGGCGCCCACCACCACCCCATCGGCCGCTTCACCGGCGACGAGATCGTCCTCGGCGTCTCCACTGTCTCCCTCACAGAAGCCACGACAGCCTGGCGTAACGCCATCCCCTCAGTGATGACCTGAGCGCGGGCAGCGGGGTGGACGCCGCGCAGTCTCACTGACCCAACAGCCAGAGCGATTCCAACTGGCCTCCCCGGCTCACCTTCGGCGACCCTGCTCCTCCCGACAAGTCGCGAGGAGCACTGCATCCTTCTTGGTTGCCCCCGCGAAGCGGGGGGAACGCGGACCGGCGTCAGCCGGGCCACAAAGGGGGCCAGCCCGGGCCATGCCCCAAGGAATCGAGTGACACTGAGCGCCCCTGGGCCAATGTCGCAAGATGATATATGAGACCTCAACCGTGGTGGAACCTGATGGGGTAGGTCAGGGGTCCCGAAGGTCTCTTATCGGTACCTTCAGGCGGCCACGGGGAGGGTGAGTTCGAAGATGCTCTCTTCTACTTGGTACCGGTAGGTGAGGTCTCCGTCCATGAGCCGGGCGAGTTGGAGGGAGATGGTGAGACCCAGGCCCAATGACGAGGTCAGTCCGGGATCCCGGTTGGCGCCCTGGAAGGCCTCGAAGATGTGTTGTCGGTCATTTTCAGGGATGCCGGGCCCGTTGTCGCAGACCTGAACTCGGGCGGTCGTATCGTCACTGCTCACGTTGATTCGGATTCTGTCTCCACCGTATTTGAGGGCGTTGGAGATCAGGTTGCGGAGTATCTGACGGACCCGGGCCGGGTCGGCTACTGCCCGGATCGAAGACCCGACGAGTTCGATGTGGTCTGCTTCTTGTTGGCTCCAGACCTCCAGCACTTGTGCTGCTTGGGCTCGCAGGTCAACGGGAACCTGGACAGCGGTGAGGGTCCCGGATTCGGTCTTGGCGGCCGCCAGCAGGTCGTCGACGATGTTGGCGAGATCGAAGCCTTCTTCGGCGATCAACCCGATCATCTCGGCCCGTTCCTCGGCTGACAGCCCGGAAGCTTCGTCTTTGAGGATCTGGGCGAAGCCCACCACCGCAGCCAGGGGCGTCCGCAGTTCATGGGAGATCGAAGCGATCAGCTCGTCCTTGGAACGCACCAAGGCTTCTAGCGCCTGTCTGGTCTGTTTCCGTTCGGTGACATCGCGCACGACAGCCATCGTTCCGCCTGATCCGCGGTCCGGGACGATGCGGGCTTCGCGGTCGCGGAGTTGGCCGTCTATCTCGTACTGGTACTCCCATATCTGGACTTCGCCGGACTCCTGCGCCCGGTGATACGCAGATGCCAACTCATCGGCGAGTTCCGACGGCAATGCCTCATCGATGTGTCTGCCGATGAACCGTTCCGGAGGGGAGAAGAACCCGGGCACATCCGGAACCTGATAAGAGAGGTAGGTGCCGTCCGGGTCGAGACGGAAGATCGAATCCGGGATGGCTTCGAGCATGGCCCGATTCTGGGCCTCGCTGATTCGCAAGGCGTCCTCGGCCAGCTTGCGCTTGATTGTGGAGCCGAGTTGCGCCGCCAACGTCGAGATGGTGTCGACCAGACTCCGAGAGTCATCTGGAGGCGACTCGAGGTGGAACACCAGCACCGCCACTATCTCTTTGTCGCTCAGGGCGGGCACCGCCACTGCCGCTCGGATTCCGAATTGGGCGGAGAGTTCGGGGCGCTTCCACTGAGGGTCGTCGCCGATGCTTGGGATCACCACGGGTTGCTTGGAGTTCCATACCCGTCCGGGTAGGCCGCTCCCCGGCGCAAAAGATATCGACTCGCTACCCGCTCGAAACGCCTGTTGGTGTGCCGATAGGGCGTGGTAAGAATGAACGGCCTCGATTCGCTCACCGTTCGTGCTCGGCATCCAGGCCTCCGCCGCTACCCACCCCGCGTACTCGCAGACTTTGCGGAAGATCACCGTGAAGGCGCCGTCGATGTCTGGGCTGGAAGTGATGCCGTCCACGCACTGCTGCAGGAGCGTACGCTGCTCGATCAACTCATCCTTGGAGCTGATCGATTCCCTCAGCTTCTCCTCGGTTCGGGCGAGAACGTGACGTTGGTCGTCGATGTGGTCGACATGGCGGCCGATCGTGATCACTGTGAAGCAGGCGCCGCCGACCGCAGCGGCGATGGCGAGTTGCAGGGCGAATGTGGGATCCGAGGCCAGAGGGGCCACAACATATTGGGCCAGGAGAGCAATCCCCAAGGCGGCCCCGCAAGATATTGGAACGTAGAGGCGGATGATCTGTCCGCCGGCACGATTCGACACGACGTGCCGCATGAACCCCAGGTCCGGATCGCAACACAGCAGGGACAGGCCGAGCGCCACGTGAAGCACTGAAGTATTGATGGCCATCTGGGTGGCATTCCCGATCAGGCCGGCAAGCTCGGTAACGCCCAGCGCGTATCCCATTACAGCCAAGGATGCGATCGCCGCGGTAATCGCGGCGAAAACCTGACGGATCCGTATGCCGCGCCGGGTCGCCAGCAAGTAAAGCGCAGGCCCCATCAGCGCATAGTTGATGGCCGTGTTGGCCCCCATGCGACCTGGATTCGAGGTCGCCACCGCCCCGAGACCTTCATGGGCGATGAGTTGATCAAAGCCGGTCCAGCGGATATCGGCCAGTTACTCGACCGTCGTGACCCAACCGATGATGGTTACCAGAGTGGCCATCAACACCACCACCCCGGGCCGCCAGCCGCGCCGGTAGGCGACGACACCGAGACCTGCCGCGCCAATACCTACCGCAGTGTTGGCTTTCATGGTCACGCTGCCGGGGACCACCCGGGCAACAATGTCGACTCCCAACCACCAGCCGACCACCAGAACCGCCACCCCCGCCCCGAAGGCGATCCAGCCAAGCAGCTCTGCCGCCACCCGAAACTGACGAACGAGCACCGGAGCAACGATCTCCCACCCTTCCGGCACACCATCGCGCTGCATGCCCTCAGGAGGTGGTTCCTCCAATACCCTCTGTGCTGTGACGGTCATGATTTCCCTCGGGTCCCACCGACAAGGAGATGCCTGCCATCCACCGCTGATCATCTACCGCCAGTGAAGAGCTCCACCGAGTTCCGAGCATCACGAATCATAGGACGCTACGCGCCACATATTGGTACATTCAGGTCCGCCCCATCGATATGCTGAGAGCACGATATTGGTCGGGAGATGTGATGCCGCATACCCGGATGGGCCGGCTGGCGGTCGGGGGGGGACGCTATCGCTCTGGTGTTCTTTGCCGTATTCATCGGACTCGTGGCCAGCGGGCAGAGGGGCGGAGACACGTTCTTCTCCAACCCATGGCTGTCCTGGTCGATCCTGCTGGCGGCCGGGACGGCCGTTGCCGCAGGCGGAGCGGGTCTCATCTGCATCCTCACGCACCGGGAGCGATCGGTTGCCGTGCTCGCCACCATTGTTCTTGGACTTCTCGTACTCGCATGGATGATCGTGGAGGTCTCTGCCCCCCACTGAGGTCGCGCTTCGCCACATGAGCCATCCGCGAATGTTGTGGATGAGCGGATCTGGAGAGAAGGGCGGCGTACCCTTCCAAACCTGAGGGTTCGGGATCCTGTGGCGGCCTCAGATCGGTGGACTGCCCCCTGGGCAGTCGCTGCCTCACTCGTCAAGCAAGCCCACCGCCGGATGCCCCAGCATCCACGAATGTCCCTAGAGCACGGAAGGTGGAGATCCGGAGCCCCGAGGGACCTCGGTGGATAGCTGACCACAGGTTTCTTGGGGGTCGAGGGTGCCGTGGGTTGGGATGCTCACTCGATCGAGGCGGCCTGCGTGATTGTGGAGTCTGCTGGCGATACCGGGTACCACGTCGACTTCTACTCCTACGGGGACTACATCGATCAGGGGGTCTGGCAGGAGTGCAATCGTGACGAGATTGTGAACGTCCAGGAACTCAAGGCCAAGAAGGACCGGACGATCGGGTACGCCTTCAAGGAGACGCTCGAACGCCCCTTCGAGGAAGCCGGGGAGCGGTTCGAACGGCACCTCGAAATCAACGGCGGGAAGCTGTATCGCACAACCCGCGGCTTCTACGGCCCACTCGCCAGGCGGGAGGCGGAAGTAGCCGCGCGAGCCGAGAAGCGAGGGCGGGCGAGGCGAAACCGGGTGGAAGGTCCTCTACGGACGCTCAGACCTGGTGGTGGCGAAGGGTGAGGGCAAGCCCTCGCCGCAATGGTGGAGGTAGCAGCAACCCGCCGCGCACATTGATCGCGCGCTCGTAATGGCTCGGGTTCAGACGAAGGACCTATCTGGTGTGACAAGCTGCGGCGCAATAGGCGCATCCGTCGACATTCGCATAGATGTTCTTGGCCGCCGCCACAGCACCGTGACAATCTTGGTGTGATCCCAACGGGTGCCGGTTAGGTGGGTCGGGATAATGCGAGCATCCGGCATCCAAATTGTGAACCTCGTGTTCGCCGGTTAGTCGAGGATTCTTGTTGACGCAGAAAGCGGACAATTTCGATCCTCCTTCAATGCAACCATACCAAACGAGAAGAGGTGGCGAGGGGGGGGTATAGGCCACGCTCCGACTCGTATCTGGAAGGTAATAGTGGTCAACAACGCTGGTCCGCCGGGGATGAGTGCTGAAGTGCCAGGAGCACTTGTAGTAGCGGGTGTCTCGGTCCTTGCGGCTGACACCGGAGAGGGAGCCTCCACAGATACGGTTGCGGTAGCCGGTGAGGGCATGGGAACTTGTTGGTCGCTCTGTTCCCGGGGACGGCTCCGACTTGATCCGGTATCGGCGCTCTTCTTCGGAAGGGTCTAAAGCCACGGTGACAAGGTCCCGATACGGCCAGTACCAATCGAAAGCAGTCTGATGGCTTCTATCCCATTCTTGGGCTATAAGAGGGAGGTCCGGCGGCGTCGCCCCACTGTCATCTCGAGGCAGGTTGAGGCCGAGGCGCAGCTTCTCAGGCACGTCCAAGAGTTGGCCTTCAGGGACGAGATCGCGGACGTTCCCTTCCTCACCGTGTCCGACGAGGAAATGTACATGGAGATACTCGGGATCCTCCTGAGGGCCTTCAAGAGCAGATTTGGCGTCTTCGGGTACATCGACGAGACGGGAGCCTTGGTCGTGCCCACCATGACACCGCACGTCTGGGACCGGTGCCAGGTGTCCGAGAAGGCACAGGTGTTCCCTCGTGACGAGTGGGGAGAGAGCATCTGGCCGCGCGCGATTCGCCAGAAGAAGATACTCCATTCGAACGAGCGCTCACTGCTGACTCCCGAGGGGCATGTCGCCATCGACCGCAACATCGCCGCTCCTGTGATCCATCGCGGGGAGGTCGTCGGGCTGTTCCAGATCGCGAACAAGGACTCGGACTATGACGACAACGACCTAGCGCTGGCACAGGCGATGGCTGACGCGATCGCCCCAATTCTGGCCGGCCGCCTCGCTCGTGAGAGAGAGCGCCTCTCTCGCGTGGAGGAGGAGGCGAGACGACTGCGGAGTGAGAATGCGCTGAAGCTCAGTGAGGAACGGATCCGTGGGCTGCTCGGTGCCATGCCCGACGTGGTTCTACTCTGCGCTGCAGACGGGACGTTCCTCGATTGCCATACTGCCGACACGAGCGCGGGGTCCGGGAACACATCCGAGTCTGCCTCTCCGTTCGACATGCCTGGTGCGTTCCTGGGCAAGAAACCGGCCGACGTGTTCTCACCAGGCGTCGCCAAGGAGCTGTCAGCTGCGATCGCGCTGGCGCTGGAAACCGGCTGTCTCCAGACCTTCGAGTACGAGGTGGCGGTCGGCGATTCCGAGAAGCATTCGGAGGTGCGGGTGGCACCGGCGGGGAACCGCCCCGAACTCCTCGTCCTGGTGCGGGACATCACCGACGTCGTCCACGCCCGCCGGGAGTTGGAGGACCTCGTGCAGTCGAAGGACGACTTCATTGCCACCATCTCACACGAGCTCCGAACTCCGTTGACGGGGATTCTCGGGTACGCCCACCTCCTCCATGGCGGTGCCGACGGAATGACGCCCGAAGAGCGGCAGCAGATTACCGAGACCCTGGTCGACCAAAGCACCGAGCTCGCCGGCCTCGTCGAGGACCTCCTGGTGTCGGCCAAGGCCGATCTCGGCCGACTCAGGGTGGCACGGGTGAAGACCGACCTACGAGCCCAAGTGGCCCAAGTCCTGGAGGCGTGGGATCCAGCGGCGATCCCCGACGTTGAGCTGAGCGGCCCGGTAGCCAGAGGCATCGGTGATCCGGCCCGGGTGCGCCAGATCGTGCGCAATCTCATCACCAACGCACTCCGCTACGGGGGATCCCGAATCCGCATCACCACAGCCGAGCACGACCCGATTGTCAGTCTGCAGATCTCAGACAACGGCAGTGGGATCTACCCCGACGACGCATATCGGGTCTTCGAGGCCTACGAGAAGTGCAGCGGCGAAACGAGCACGCCGGCGTCCCTGGGCGTGGGGCTCTTCATCTCACGGCAACTAGCCCGACTCATGGGCGGCGACCTCAGCTACCGGCGAGAGAACTCCGAGACCATCTTCGAGCTCACCCTGCCATCGGAGAACCACAACCACACGGAATACGCGGATCCGGCGACTCGCTCGGCGTTGCCCGCCGAGCGGATCCACGCCAGGGCCACAGTCCAACCCCTGCCAAGAAGAAGCCACCACACCCGGATTTCATGATCACAGATGACTCGGCTTACCGGCGGTCCGTCGCTGCGCGATCGTGAACCCGAACCGGACCGCAGGGGCGGTCAACTCCTGACAGGGGTGCCGAGGAGCTCCTGAAGTGACGCCATCCTGGGCCAGTGTCGCAAAATGATATATGGAGGCCAGCCGCGACCGGGCTCGGTCGGGGAGGTCAGGGTCGCTGCGGGTGTTGATACTCTGTTCGCCCCCAGGGAACCGATCGACTGATAGGGGTGGCAGGCGGGTCAATTCTGGAGTAACCGACCGCCGAACTCTTCCATCGCTCCGGTGAAGTCGATGCGTCGCTCACGGGTGAGGTCACGGATCTGATCCTCGGCATCATGACCACGCTGACGGCGAGCACGCAACGAGGCTCTCACTGCTTCGCACACAATGCGCGATTCAGATGACACAGGGTGCCGGATCCGAGAGTGCCCTACCCGGCAATCTGTGCCCTACCCGGGCACCTCCAGTCTGAATGTCAGGCCGGGAAGGTTCCTGAAGGGGCCCCAACCGACCCCCTCACGTGACGTCCAGCCAGTACCGCTTTGTGGTCGGGGCGTTCGGCGCCTGGTGTGAAATCGGGACCGTACCGCCAACTCTCTAATGTGGGGAAGGTGCCGACCCGGGCCATCAGGAGGGCGAGGTAGTAATGACGGGTCCCATTGCCATCGTGCCGACGGTTCTGACCGATCCGTGCAACTGGGGTCACATAGACGGTCGGGGTCGGGTTCGGGGCGGGAGCCGCAGATGAGTTGGGAGTTCCTCTTCGATCGTGTGGTGCCGTGGCTGCTGCTGGCCCAACTCGCCTTGATCCTTTGGAACTGGCGGGTCTTGCGGCGGCCCCCGGCCAGGTTGTGGGACCGGTCGGCGCCTCTGGTGAGCGTGTTGGTGCCGGCCCGCAACGAAGAGGAAACGATCGGTCGCTGCCTGGCCGGTCTGCTCGCTCAGGACTACCCGAACCTCGAGATCATTGTTCTCGACGACTGCTCGGCCGACGCCACCGCTGGCATCGTGCAGGCCGTCGCCGATCCCCGAGTGCGGCTGATCTCAGGCGAGCCGCTGCCGGAAGGCTGGACCGGCAAGAACTGGGCCTGCCATCAGCTCTCCGAGGTGGCCAGTGGCGGCCTGCTGTGTTTCGTGGACGCCGATACCGTGCTCGAACCCGAGACGATCTCGGCGGCCGCCAGCGGACTGGCCGAGGAGGGGGCCGGCCTGGTGTCGCTGCTGCCTCGAGCCGGGCAGTGTTCGCGGGCGGGCCAGACCGTGCTGCCGATGGTGACCCACGCCACTCTCGCCCTGTTCCCGATCGCAGCGATCCACTCGACGAAACACCCGGTGCTGGCGGCTGCCTTCGGACCATTCATCCTCGTCACCCGCGACGCCTACACGGCCGCGGGAGGCCACGCCGCCCATCCGACGGATGTCGTCGACGACGTGCGGCTCAGCCGCAGCGTCAAGGCGACGGGGCGCCCCGTCCGTCTCTACAACGGCACGGATCTCGTCGAGACCGGCTGGTACCGGGAGGTCGGCGACATGTGGACCGGCTTCACCAAGAACGCCTACGGCGCCCTCGACCACAACCCGTGGGTGGCGTCGGTGGTGCTCTTCGTGCTGGCGCCGCTGCTGCTGAGTCCTTTCCTGCGGGTGGTGTTCGGTGTCCTCGAAGGCAACATCCCGGCGTTGGCCGTCTGGCAGTTACTGCTGCTCATGGCGAACCGTGCACTGACTGCCGTCTTCGGGCGAGACCCGTTGTGGTCGACCCCCCTGCACCCCTTCACCCTGGCGTTCTGGACGGCCACCCTCGCCTGGTCCGTCGTCCTGGCGACGACCGGGCGCGAGATGGTGTGGAAGGGACGGGCCCTTTCCACCGGCAAGGGCGACCGGCTCGACTAGTGCTCTGGCCAGGAACGTTGGCGATGTTCAGGGCGAGGCAGGGGCGTCATCC
>JABMPV010000271.1 GCA_013202595.1 bacterium | reverse complement strand
GAGCAGGGCGATCGGGGGGCCGCCGATCGAAGCGACCAGACCGGTGATTCCTGCGGCCACTCCAGCGAGGAAACCGGTCGCCCGGTTCCTGGCGATGTGGATGCCAGTGCCGAAGATGATCACCGCGACCAGGACGATGACTGCTATTGCCAACTCCACCTCCCTTCTGGTGAATGAGGCGAGCAGCCACAGGCCGATCAGGGCGCCGGGCACCCTTCCTGCGATGATCCACCCCAGGCCGTGAAAATCGACTGAATGCCGCTCCCGCCACAGGATCGCCGCGCTGAGAGGAAGGGCGAGGAGTAATTGGGGCACCGGAGTCAGAGCGGGGTCGAGGAGCGAGAGCACGGGCACCGAGACGATGGCGACTCCGAAGCCGATCGTTCCCTGGAGGGTGGCCGCAACGAGTGTGACCACCAGCGCAATGACGAGGATGAAGGGATCTACAGGCATTCGACGGACCGCCGCTGCTGATGGAGCGGTGTCGCGGTGGAGGTGGAAGAAGAGCCTGGCACCCGACGAGTATCCCAGGTCCGGGCAAGCCACCCGCCCTGCCGACTGGCCCTCGAGGATTCCTCGCCGGACCTCCATGGAGCATCGATGACACCCGGGGAGATCGTGGTGATCGTCACCCTCCGGCGAGTGCAATGTCGCCGGCACCGAAACCAAGCGTTCACACTCCGATGACGGTTCGGAAACCGTTGTGGCCCATCATGGAGATGACAACGATGCGTCCCAGGGAGGACACCCATGGCCTATCGCGCCGAATACATCTGGATCGATGGGCAGACGCCCACCTCCAAACTGCGTTCCAAGACGAAGATCGTCCCGGTGGGCGAAGAACCGCCCGTCTGGGGTTTTGACGGTTCGAGCACCGAGCAGGCTCCGGGCAGATCGTCGGACTGTGTGCTGCGTCCCGTGCTCGTCACGCCCGATCCGATCCGGGGTGGAGACGACGTGTTGGTTCTGTGCGAGGTGCTCGACACCGATTTGACCCCCCACCCCTCCAACACCAGAGCCGCATGCGCCGAGGTCGCCGAGAAGTACGCAGCCCACGAACCGTGGTTCGGCATCGAGCAGGAGTACACCTTCTTCAAGGACGGGCGCCCCCATGGCTGGCCCGTCGGCGGCTACCCGGCACCCCAGGGTGGGTACTACTGCGGTGTCGGCGCTGACGAGATCTGGGGCAGAGACATCGTGGAGGCCCACACAACGGCGTGCATGGATGCGGGAATCGCGATCTCCGGCACCAACGCCGAGGTGATGATCGGCCAGTGGGAGTTCCAGGTGGGACCCCTTGGTCCCGTCGAGGCGTCCGATCAGTTGTGGCTGGCTCGCTGGCTGCTGTATCGCCTCGCCGAGGACTTCGACATCTCCGCCCACCTCAACCCCAAGCCCGTCGAAGGGGATTGGAACGGCGCAGGTGCGCACACCAACTTCTCGACTGCTGACATGCGGAGGTCGTACGAGCCGATCATCGCAGCGTGCGAGGCTCTCGGGACGAAGGCCGACCTCCACATCGAGGCGTACGGTGCCGGGATCCAGCGCCGGCTGACCGGATTGCACGAGACGGCTCCCTGGACCGAGTACAGCTACGGCGTGAGCGACCGGGGCGCGTCGGTGCGGATCCCCTGGCAGGTGGAGAGGGACGGCTACGGCTACATCGAGGACCGGCGCCCCAACGCCAACATGGACCCCTATGTCGTAACCCGCTTGATCACCGACACGGTCTGTTCAGCCCTGGAAGGCTGATGCGGTCGTCAGTCGTCGGTTGCCGGTCTCTGGTTCTCGGCATTCCGAACTGATCACTGACCACCGACGACCGATGACCGATGACCGGACACCGATGACCGAAAGCGCCCTGGTTCCCGACGAAGCCGGGAACCAGGGTCTTTCGCCTCTGATTTCCTATGTACTGGCCCGGATGGGTACAGTGTCGCCCGCCCTACCGGACGAGGAGTCCTTCGGCTGTGAACGGCACCGAGCGACATGAGGGACGACTGCGCGTCGGCCGGCGGTTCTTCCGTCGACCGACGGGCCGCTTTGTGCTGTTCTCCATAGCTGCATCGGTCCTGCTGGCCGCCTGCACCACTGACATTCCGCAGAACTCGCTAGATCCGGCCAGTCCCCAGGCCCGCGATATCGACAACCTCTGGTGGCTGGTCTTCTGGATCGCCGTCGTGGTCTTCGTCCTCGTCGAGGTGGCCCTCGTGGTCGCCATCGTCAGGTTCCGCCGCCGTCGCCGCGGGCCCGAGCGCGAGGTCAGGCAGGTGCACGGCAACCTGAGGATGGAGATCATGTGGACGATCCTCCCTGTGGTCGTCCTCGCAGTCATCGCCGTCCCCACGGTGAAGACCATCTTCGATCTGCGCGAGGCACCGACTCCCGAAGAGAACGCTCTGGTGGTCAATGTCATCGGGCATCAGTGGTGGTGGGAGTTCGAGTACCCCGAACTCGGGTTCAGCACTGCTCAGGAGATGTACATCCCCGCCGGCCGGTCGATCTACCTCAACATCACCTCGGCCGACGTCATCCACTCGTTCTGGACCCCGCGGCTCCACGGCAAGCGTGATGCCGTCCCCGGCAGGGTCAACAACCTGACCTACTTCGCAGACGAACCGGGCGACTACCTCGGGCAGTGCGCAGAGTTCTGTGGCCTCGCTCACGCCGACATGCGCCACATGGTGCGTGCCGTCTCAGCCGGGGACTTCGAGGTCTGGGCTGCCAAGCATGCCTCGCTGCCCGAGATTCCCGAAGAGGGCGCGGTCGCATCCGGTTGGGAGACGTTCAACATCATCTGCGTGGCCTGTCACGTGATCGGCGACGTCGGGCCGGGTGTGGATCTGACCGTGCCGGTCGCCGACCGGCTGCCCGGCGGATCGGGCGACTACGTGCTCGCCCCGAACCTCTCCTATTTCGCTGAGCGTGAGAAGTTCGGCGGCTGGACGTTCGAAAACGACACGGCCCACCTCCAGGCGTGGCTGGCCGATCCATCCGATCTCAAGCCGATGACGCCCGAACTCAACGACCTGGAAGAGGGCAGAGTCCTGGGCATGCCGAATTTCGGCCTGTCTCCGGAGGACATCTCCAACCTGACCGCACTGCTGCAATCGCTCGAATGATGGAGGCACGCTCCCAATGGCCACGTTGACTCCGCAAGCTCCCTCGCCGGCGTCTACCGCCGCGCCCGGGCGCGGCGGTATCTGGGAGTGGATCACCACCACCGATCACAAGAAGATCGGGATCCTGTACGGGTTCTCCTCGATCCTCTTCTTCGTGGTCGGCGGTGTCGAGGCGCTATTCATCCGGCTCCAGTTGGCGGTCCCCAACGGTGAGATCCTGAGCGCCGACGCCTACAACCAGATGTTCACGATGCACGCCACGACGATGGTGTTCCTCGTCGTCATGCCGATCGCTTCAGCCTTTGCCAACTACTTCCTACCGCTGCAGCTCGGAGCGAGGGACGTCGCCTTCCCGCGGCTCAACGCGTTCTCATATTGGCTCTACCTGGCCGGGGCCCTGTTCCTCACTGTGTCGTTCTTCGTCGGCGGCGGGGCCGACGGCGGCTGGTTCGGGTATGCCCCGCTGTCCACCCAGGTGACCGAGGTCGTCAGGATGGACTACTGGTCGCTCGGCCTCCAGGTGCTTGGTGTCGCTTCGATCGCCTCGTCGGTCAACTTCATCACGACGGTGCTCACCATGAGGGCTCCCGGGATGACGCTGATGCGCATGCCGGTGTTCTCGTGGATGGTCTTCATCATCTCGTTCCTGCTGCTGTTCTCGCTCCCGATGGTGACGGTCGGGTTGATCCAGGTGTTCCTCGACAGGAACATCGGGACGCTGTTCTTCGATGCGGCCAACGGCGGTGATCCGGTCCTGTGGCAGCACTTGTTCTGGCTATTCGGCCATCCAGAGGTCTATGTGCTGATCCTGCCTGCGATGGGCATCGTCTCCGAGGTGCTGCCGACGTTCGCCCGCAAGCCGTTGTTCGGCAGATCGTTCGTCATTTTCTCCGGTATCGCCATCGGATTCATGGGCTTTGGCGTGTGGGCCCACCACATGTTCACTTCGGGGCTCGGGCCGGTCGCCGAGGCTGCGTTTGCTCTCACGACGATGTTCATTGCCGTGCCGACCGGTGTGAAGATCTTCAACTGGCTCGGCACCATCTGGGGCGGGTCGCTCGAGCTGAACACGCCGATGTTGTTCTCGCTCGGGTTCATATTCCTGTTCGTGATCGGCGGCCTCTCGGGTGTCACCCATTCGATCGTTCCCGCCGACAGCCAGCAGCACGATTCGTACTACGTGGTCGCCCACTTCCACTATGTGCTGTTCGGAGGCGCCATCTTCGGCATCTTCAGTGGCATCTACTACTGGTTCCCGAAGGTGTTCGGAAAGCTCTTGAACGAGCGCATCGGCAAGGTGAACTTCTGGCTGATGTTCATCGGGATGAACCTCACCTTCGCCCCGATGCACGTGCTCGGCCTCAACGGGATGCCCCGGCGGACCTATCGCTACGCAGAAGGTCTCGGTCTCGACGTGTGGAACCTGGTTGCCACCATCGGGTCGCTGGTGCTGGCACTCGGTATCGCTGTGTTCCTCTACAACGGGTGGCGAACCTTCCGTAAGGGCGAAGTGGCCGGTCCCGATCCGTGGGATGCCAGGACGCTGGAATGGACCACCTCGTCGCCGCCCCCCGAGCACAACTTCGACAGGATTCCCGTCGTGCACCACGAGGATGACTTCTGGCACCAGAAGTACACGACCGACGAGGAAGGCAGAGCCGTTGCGATCCCTGCCGATCTGAGGCCGGTCGTCGCCGAGGGTCCGGACGAGGACATCCACCTGCCTTCTCCTTCGTATCACCCGGCGCTCGCAGGATTGGGCATTTTCGTGATGCTGTTGGGCCTCGTGTACGTGCCGTGGGGCCTCATTGCCGTCGGCGTCGGCGGCATCGGGTTCCTCTGGGGGATGTTCGGCTGGTCGCTCGAGCCACTCGTGAGGGGGGATCACTGATGACCGCCATGACCACTCCCGATCTGGCCGGGCCCGGGGGCCATCACGATGTCAGCGAGGCTCGCAAACTGGCGATGTGGGCATTCCTCGGCTCCGAGGTGCTGCTCTTCGGCTCGCTGATCACGACGTTCCTCTTGTACCGCACCCGGGTAGGAGATGGCCCTTCGGCGGCGGAGATCTTCGACATCCCCTTCACGTCTATCTCATCGTTCATCCTGCTGATGTCGTCATTGACGATGGTGCTCGGGCACCACTCGTGGGAGCGCAAGGACTGGCGCCAGATGCGGGTGTGGCTGCTGGCCACGGCCGGTCTGGGCATGATCTTCCTCGCAGGGCAGGTGTTCGAGTTCACTGAGTTCGTGCACGAGGGCCTCACGGTCTCGACGAGCCCATTCGGTTCGGCCTTCTTCGTCCTGACCGGCTTTCATGGACTGCATGTGGCCGTCGGCGTCATGATGCTGATGGCGACCGCGATCATGGGCTTCACAGGGAAGCTGCGAGAAGACGGGGGCATGAACGTCGGGCTCGTCGGCCTGTACTGGCACTTCGTCGACGTCGTCTGGATCGTCATCTTCACCGTCGTCTACCTTCTGGCGGTGTGACATGACCGAGGCTGCACACCCCCCGCATCCCACCCCTCGCGATTACTGGCTGATAGCTGTCGTTCTGGCGGTCATCACCGCAGCCGAGGTGGCCGTGGCGTACATCGGCGTGGATGTCGTGAAGGTGCCCCTGTTGTTCGCCATGGCTTTCGCCAAGTTCGTGATCGTGGTTGGCTGGTACATGCACCTGCGTTACGAGAAGAAGGCCTACCGGAGGCTCTTCTACCTCGGTCTGATCGCAGCCCCCATCTTGTTCGGCGTCGTGCTCTTCAGCTTCGGCGTGCTCATCGGGAGTTAGCCGCATGGAGCCGACGACCGTCGGTCTCGACGCCTTCCCCTTCCACATCCACTGGGACGTCCTGGGCGTGATCGTCGCCCTGGCGGGCGGGTACATCTACTCCTTGGTCAGGCTGGCTCCCGACCACGCTCCAGCCTCCGAACCGGCATTCACCCGCCGGCAGGTCGCATCGTTCACGCTGGGCCTCGTGCTGTTCTGGCTGGTGAGGACCTGGCCGATCCACGACATCGGCGAGGGGAGTCTGTTCACCTTCCACATGATCGAGCACCTCACACTGGCGCTCGCCGTGCCGCCGTTGCTGCTCAAGGGCACGCCGTGGTGGCTGATGCGGATGCTGGTCCTGCCGATCATGTCCGTGGTCAAGTTCCTGACAAAGCCGCTGATCGCCCTGGTCCTCTTCAACGTCACGCTCGCTGCGCTCCATGTCCCCGCCGTGATCGAGTTGATGCTCGACTCCGAACCGGCCCACCTCCTCCTGCACCTGCTGCTGGTGGTCACTGCGATCCTGATGTGGTGGCCCGTGATCGGCCCCATCCCCGACATCCCGAAACTGCCCCCGCTGTACGCGATGGGCTATCTGTTCCTCCAGTCGCTGGTGCCGACGGTACCGGCCTCGTTCCTCACGTTCGCCGACGGCGTCGTGTACAAGGCCTACGAGGACCTGCCCAGGCTGTGGGGTCTCGACGTGCGGACCGACCAGTTGATCGCCGGCCTGATCATGAAGATCGGCGGCGGGTTCTTCCTCTGGGCGATCATCACCTACATCTTCTTCTCATGGGCTGCCGAAGAAGAGCGAGCCAACCGCCCGCCTGAGGTGCGAGTCCGCTGAGGAAGACCGGGTGGCCGCGGCTACTCGTCGTCGCGGTCGCGTCGCGGCGGATTGGCAGCGATCAGCGTGGCCAACCCCAGCAGTACGGCGGCCAGACCGCCAAAGAGGATGATGGAGACCTGGTGGGGAGCCTCGAGGAGGACGTAGCCGAGTCCCGCCACGACCCCCGCTCCGAGCAGCACTGCGAGGACGGGGATACCCACGGCGACGACGCCCCTGCGCATCAGATCGACGGGCCCGGCTGCGACGGCCTGTCCTTCGATCTTGAACAACTCGGGTGACGACAGCCGCTCGATGGCGCCCGATACGACACCTCCGGTGACGGCTCCGACCAACAGGGCGAGGACGGTTCCCCTGAAGACCGAGAGAGTCACGACACCTCCGTCGATGCTGGCCGATAGGCCGAGGCCGATCCGGGCGATGGCGTATGACACGATGACCCCGGCGGCGGCGCCGATTCCCATCATGGGCCCGACCCGGAACAGTGGCTCATCGGGGGCCACTTCCTTGGCCACCAGGTAGCCGATCGCTGCCAGTGCGGCGCCTGCGATCGCCCCCGCTGCGACGACGAGCAGCGTGAGGCCGCCTTCAGTGATGACGAAGACGCTCCTGGCGCGGGATGCGGCCGCATCGAGCAGAACTGCGTCGATGCCGGTCGTGATGATGCGAGAGGCGCTGAGTGCCAGAACGGCGAGACCTCCGAAGGCGCCGAGTGCGGCGCCGAGGCCGGTAGCGACAATGGTGCGTCGGTGCAACGTTTCCTCGTGGGTCGTGGTGGCGGCGATCTTAGTGGCCCAGGGAATGGATCGATTGGCCGATCGGGCGATGATTGTCGATGGCTCGTGGCGTCATCGGGTTGCCCGGTACACGGCCCGGCCGGGCTCTGCGCAGGTTCACGAGTCCCTTGCGATGGCGAGCATCCTGAGAACCTCGGCGACGGTATCCGGATCGGCCACCCGGTACCGGGCAGCTGTCTCCTCCGGGCCGACCTTGACGCCGACATCCCCCTCACCGAGCCGTGCGAACACATCTTCATCGGTGGTGTCATCGCCCAGGAAGACGATTGCATCGGCTCCGACGAGGTCCCCCAACCGAAAGACCGCTGAGCCCTTGTCGGTATCGCCGACGAGCAGTTCGACGACCTCCTTGCCTTCGATCACGCGAGTTCCCAGCGACCGACCCACAGTGATGGCGGCTGCCGCCGCCCCGGGCCGATCGGCGGCGTGCCGGTAGTGGAGCGCCCCTCCGCGTGGCTTGGCCTCCAAGAGCGTCCCTGAGAATCGTGCCGTCACGGCCGTGAGCGCTTCGATGACCGCATCGACCATTGGGTCCCATTCGGCGGCGTCGTCGCCCCATTCCGCACCGTGGGTGCCGATGAGTCGAACGCCGTCGGGCGCACCGGTCAGATGTATCAGCGCCGACCGCGATCGGCCAGACACGATTGCCACGTGCACTCCGGGGAGGCCGGTCAGATACTCGAGCGCCCGCAGTGCCGCCTCGTGGGGCAGTGCCCGATCGGGATCGTCCACGATCGGCGACAGGGTGCCGTCATAGTCCGCTGCCACCAGCAGGGTGGCCGCTCCGGCGACACTCTGCAGAGCATCGGAGAGATCGCGATCGATCACCGTTCCTCCAGCGTCTCCAGACACGACCGGGCCCACGCGAACACGTCGGCCTCGCGTATCGACTTGCGGAGCTTCCGCATCCGGGAGCGCTGCTCGGAGAGGGGCATCGCCAGGGCGGTTCGCAGCGCCCGGGCCACATCGTCGACGTCGTACGGGTTGACGATGAGCGCCGACTTCAGCTGCTCGGCGGCGCCGGCGAATTCGGAGAGGACGAGCACTCCGTCGTCGTCGAGGCGGCAGGCGGCGTACTCCTTGGCGACCAGGTTCATGCCGTCTCGCAGAGGCGTGACGAGTATCACGTCGGCGGCCACGTAGTAGGCGACGACGTCGAGGAACGGCAGGGTGCGGTAGAGGTACGAGATCGGCGACCAACCCGCCTCACCATGCTGGCCGTTCACCCGGCCGACAAGCTGCTCGATCTCAATGCGCAACTGCTGGTAGGCGGGCACCTGTTCACGGCTCGGAACCGCCACCTGAACGTACGCATGCTTCCGCTCCTCGGGCGGCGCATCCTCGAGCACGTCGGCGAAAGCCTTCATCCTCAGGTCGATGCCCTTCGTGTAGTCGAGGCGATCCATGCCAAGGATCACATGCTCGGGATCGCCGAGCTCCGAGCGAAGTTCCTTGGCGCGTTCCTGCACCTCGGGGGAGGCGGCCATCGCCTCGAACTCGGTGGTGTCGATGGCGATAGGAGCCGGTTGCAGATGGATGGCACGGCCGCTCCATCGCAGGTCGCGCCGGCCGATGCTCGTGGCACCGGCGAACCGGCGAGCTGCACGGGCGAAGTTGTCGGCGCTCGACCGGGTCTGAAAGGCGAGGACGTCGGCGCCGAGCAAGCCCTCCACGATCTGGCGACGCCAGGGCAGCCGCGCAAACACCTCGATCGGTGGGAACGGGATGTGGAGATAGAAGCCGATCGTGATGTCGGGTCGCAGTTCTCTCAGTATCCCGGGGACCAGCTGCAGTTGGTAGTCCTGCACCCAGGCGATGTCCCCCGGCCGCATTGCAACGGCGGTCTGGTCGGCGTATCGCCGGTTGACCGCCACGTACGACCGCCACGTGTGCCGATGGAATTCGGGGGCGACGATCGCATCGTGGTAGAGGGGCCACAGGGTCCCGTTGCAGAAGCCGTAGTAGAACCCGTCGATCTCGGCCTCGCTCAGCGGCACGGGCCGCTGCTCGATGCCGTCGTATTCGAACGGATGGGGTGCGAAGTCGGGAATGCCGGGCCATCCAATCCAGGCTCCGTCAGCCTCCTGGAGCACCGGCCGAAGCGCGCGGACCAGACCGCCCGGGCTGATGGTCCAGGTCTCGCCGTCCCAGGCGACCGGCAGGCGATTGGCGACGACGACGATGCGTTGAATGGGGACGCCTCCTAGAGTACTACCGATCACCATACCGCGCCCGACATCGCGGCCCTGGGTGAGGAAACTTCGAATCCGGAGTGGCTGTGTGGTCGCCAGGAGGTGACGGGCCGTAACTCGCGTCTTCCAAGATTCCTCTTCCACCCTGGGGTGCCGCTTCCTGAGCACCGTGGCTGGAGGGCTACCAGCACCATATCCGCGGCGGGACCTGGAAGACCTCGGCGAGACGGGAGGGCTGGAGCTGTTCGCCGAGTCCGTAGAACTCGAAGGGACCGGGAGTTCGCATCCTCCGAGGTCACGTCCTCTGACGTGGTGTCACCCATACACCACGTCAGAGGACGTGACCGATGTTTGGGGACTGTCTGGGTTGCCCCCACCCAGAAGTTGGCAGGCGTTGACCCTGCGGACGGGTTCAAGGTGCAGATGAAGTGCTGTTTGGTGCGGAGGGTCAAGGAGGCTTCGGTAGGTCAGGCAGACCAGGGCCTGGCGGCTCATGCCCTGGGGGTGTGGTTCTCAGCGATAGGCCGGCCTCTGCCTGATGGGTCCGATTCCATTGACAGTCGCCACCCTGGGCAGCCGCCTCCCAGGTACACCAGGGGGCTTCACCGATGGATGGCATCCAGGTTCACCCTGGTGGGTCGGATCCTGCATACAACGCGGGTTTCTCGCTCCTGCTGCTCGGCCGGGAAGACCCCGCCGTAGTAGTGATCGTGTCTCGTATAGAGCACGGTCAGTTTGTCAGCGAGTTCGAGGGCACCCTCTTCGGTGAGCTCGACGGCTCCTCGTACTTCGATCCAACGATCGGTGTCGTCGGGATCGACCACCAGGATCGTCGCCTTGGGTCGGGTCGCCATGTTGCGGCCCTTGGTTCGCTCCAGTGTCGTGCTGATCAACACATCGGTGCCGTCGAAGTCGCACCACACCACGTGCGCCTGTGGGAACCCGCTCGGGAGCATGGTGGCGAGGATCGCATGAATGGGTCGCACCAGCAGGTCGCGGTGGGACTCCGGCACGTTGACCGTCGGACTCATGTGAAGCTCTCCGCTCGTACCCGTACCGGGGTGATCCGGCAGATCACTGGCACCTCGGCCCGCTCCAATTCGAGTGGGACCACCTCACCGAAATAGCGCCCTGCGCCCGTATAGAGGGCGGCCAGTCTGTCGAGATGGGCCTCGGCGTCCTCCTCGATGATTTCGACGGTCCCTCGCACCTCGATCCAACGGAGCGGGTCGGTCGGGTCTACCGCTAGCAGCGCCACCCGGGGATGGGCCCGCATATTCCGCTCCTTGCGGAAGCCCTTCATGGTGTTGACCATCACAAAGGGTCCTTCGAGATCGCACCAGACGACAGTTGCCTGTGGCTGCCCGTCGGGCATCACCGTCACCAGAGCGACGTCCACTGGACCCTCGAGCAGGTCCCGATGCGAATCAGGTATCGAGGCGGGTGGGGTCACCTGGGGTACCTTCCCACGGTCGACGCTATCGACTACAAGCACCATCAACCTACCGAATCAGCACCCCGAAGTCTCAGGTCGAGAGACTGCTGATACCCCGCCACCCCAGACAGGCCGCGTGTCAGTCGCGATGCGGTTTGAGGGTGCTGTGATACAGGGTGTGCACCCGCGGCACTACGAGGATCTCCGTCGCATCCAGCCACGTCGGTCTAGCGTCTCGATTCTTCGGTGGCGATCCAGGGCCTGATCCGCCACCCCGGGCCTATCTCACCGACCGTCGGCTCCCCTTCGATAGAGGGGTGTACTTAGAAAGCGGCACCCCAGGGCGAGGCGCCGTCAGTCAGTGGTGGACGACGCCTGGTCTTCGGATTCGACTGCGGCTTCGGCCGCTTCCTGTTTGCGCAGCCTGGCGCGCTTCTCCGCCCACCGAACCCAGAGGAGTGCGGCGATCACCGGGCCTGCGAAGAGCAGGATCTCATCCCAGGCTCCCGCATGGGCGAGAACCGGAGCGATGACTACTTGCACGCGTCGGGGGAGTAGATGCCGGTGACGAGACCGGTGTCCTCCTGGGAGTCCACGGGTCCCCACAGCAGAAGGGGGCCATCGCGCTCTGTGCGCAATTCGAAGACGAGGCCGAGATCGGTATCCACCCGGAAGTCGATGGCGAACCCGGCATACGTCGTCTTCAACTGGCCGACCTGATCGCCGACCCGCAATCCGCTCAGGGTCGCGATATCAGTGGCCTCGTGAGTGATGCCGCCGTAGCGGAGATCCTGGCGGTACGACACGAACTGGCTGGTGCCCGGCTCTCCCCGGACGATGATGTTGAGCGGCCCCCACTGGACCACTCGGATGCCGTCGCCGGGACATGCTCCCCATGCTCCATTGGCGACGATGAAGCCCGTGTCCTGGGTGTGCTCGCCGAAGGTTGCCGTCAGCCGGCCCAGGACTGTGTCCCCGTCGTCACCGAAGTCCAGCGGTCCCAGGTCGTTCGATGACATGGTCAGCTCTGAGATGGCGATCGGGTCACCGATCGATGTGATCGCACCAACCTCCCCACCCGGGAGCGTCACAGTGGTCCCCGTCGGCTGAGTCGTCGCCGTGGTGCCGTCTCCGCCGTCTGTGGTGGCGGTGGAGCCGTCTTCGGGCGCGGTGGTCGAGGTCGAACCGTCGTCCGGAGTCGAGGTGCTGGTCACCGCAAGGGTGGTGCCTGACGTCTCGTCACCTGATGCGAACAGGCCGAAAGCGATGATCGAGACCGCCACGAGGACTGCGCCCACTGCGAGGCCGACGATCCAGGGGTTGGCCGGCGCGTCGCCGCCGCCACCCGTTCCTCCACGACGCTGTGTCAATGGTTGCTCTCCTGTGCCCGCGTTCTCGCCGAAAGTCGGGAACTGCTCAGCACCCGGCGGCGTCCGGCCCTCAGGGAAGTTCGGCGGCTGATCCACGAATCGCCCTCTCTGGCTGGGTGAAGATCATCTTAGATGCGCCCGGGGATCTTGCCCGGTCTGCTTTCAGGCCGGGTCGCTTAGGCCCGGGCACGCGCTGGGTGCGCACACTATTCACTCAGAGCGGTAGTGGCCCGGTCTGGAGAGGCCGGAATCATGCGAGCTTCCGGCGAAACCTGCTCAGCCACGTGCGAGAGCGTCGATGACACCGGGCCACACCTCGATGACGACCTCGGTGAATGTGGCCTGGGGGACCAGCACATAGGCGCCTTCAGCGGTGACGTAGTCCCTGACGGGGATCACCGGGCGCTGGATGTCATCCAGTTGGATGTCGCGCAGATCCCAGGCCAGACCGATCGCATCGCCCATCGACAGGTTGTCGTCGATGATGAACGCGTCGGCGAGGTCTTCGACGAGCGCGGAGAACTCTGTGACCGAACGGAAGGCCTTGAGTTTGGTGAGTGCCTCGAGGAGCAGTTCCTGTTGCCGTCTGTTGCGCTCGAGATCGTTGACACCCGGCATGGTGCGCCACGACCCATTGACGAGTTCCTGTGTGTGGCGAGAGCGCACCCAGGCGAGCGTCTGCCCGCCGTCGGCGAGAGTGCACCCTGCGGGAAGATCGAGCTTGGGGTCGGTGTAGGAATCCCGGACCTGATTGTCGATGCAGATCTCCACGCCGCCCACCCTGTCGATGACCTGTTTGAACCCTTCGAAGTCGATGACTGCGAAGTGGTCGATGGCCACACCGGTGAAGTCCTCGATGGCGATGCCGAGCAACTCGGGACCGGTGGCCCGGGTACCACATCCGTTGAGTGTCGCGTTGATCCTGGTCAGCCCCCCGGTGCATGGGTTGGGCAGGTAGAGGTCACGCGGGATCGACATCAAGATGGGATCGGAGTCGTCGGCAGGCAGGATCACGAGCAGGATCACATCGGCGCGCTGGCTCTGGCCGAACTGGGGTCGCTGGTCTGTGCCGATCAGCAGGTAGGCCTGGAGGGAGTTTCGGTTGATCGTGACCGCCGTCGGGATCGTGAAGTCGGGTCCGATGACCTCGATCTCGCCTGTGTCGCCCGTCACCGAACCGTCGGGTTCGTCGGGTTCATCGGGATCGGACGGCGGTTCCTGGCCCAGGAAGGGGTTGCCCGGCTCTGCGATGGCGTCCCTGGCCTCTGTCACGTCGAATTCGATCCGCTCGACGTTGCTCCACGCCCTCCACACTCTGAACGCACTGAATCCGCCCCAGAGGGCGATGAGGACGCCAAAGACGGCCAACCCCCTGAGCAGGTACCTTCGGATGCGCGGATCTACAGCCATGTACCGGGGAATCTACCCGCATCGTGGCGATGTCATGCGGGCCGACCTGTGAGCGCTCTCCGGAGCGCCCCGGGTGAGGTGACCGGCGCATCGCACGTGAAGCCCCTGCACACGTACGCTGCAGGGGCACCGTCGATCGAGGGGCGATCGGCCAGCAGCGGGATCGAACCGGCTTCTCCGGAGGCGAGGAAGACGCCGGTGCTTCCGTGTCGGCGCACCTCATCCAGCAGCGCCAGTGCCCTCTCGTCCGCGAGATTCCCTGTTATCGCTATCTCGAGGGGTTCCTGGATCCGGGTCGCGGCGACGGCGAGGAGGTGCCCTGCGGCGGCGGGATGATCGAACAGTCGGCCCGCCGCCCTGAAGACACCGTCCAGCAGAGCCGCGTCGGATGGCCCCGAGAGCGCCTCTGTGTGCAACAGCGCTTCTGCGGCGAGCGAGTTGTCTGATGGCGTCGGATTGTCGTACAGGTTCTTGGGTCGGGCGATCAACCGTTCGGCGTCATGTGATGTGGCGAAAAAGCCTGCCGTGCCGTCCGCGAACTGTTCGACCATTGCCCCGGTCAGCGCCGTCGCCTGATCGAACCACTCGGGTTCACCGGTTGCCTGATACAGAGCAAACATGCCCAGAGCGGCCGCTCCGTAATCGTCGCAGTAGCCGGGGCCTCCCGCCCGGTCGCCTCTGCGCGACCGCATGAGGCGACCGTCGGGGAGGCTCAGGCGATCGATGATGAACCGGGCCGTCGAGCGCGCCTGCTCGAGGTATCCGGGATCGGTGAAGATCCAACCCGCTTCCGCCAGAGCGCGCAGCGCCAAGCCATTCCATGCCGTGATCGCCTTGTCGTCGCGCTCGGGTCTGACCCTGGTCGACCGATGCTGCAGCAGCATTCGTCTCGCAGCATCGACGGCGGCACCCACCTCTGCCGGTTCGGTGCCGGTCTCCGCAGCGACTTCCTCGATGGTCGCAGCCTCATGGAGGACGTTGGACCCCTCAAAGTTGCCATCCGGGGTCACGCCGAAGTACCGGGCGGCCAGTGCAACTCGTTCGCCGCCGTGCTCCATGAACTGCTCGTGCGTGAACGCGTAGAACTTGCCTTCTTCGCCCTCGCTGTCGGCATCCTCTGCCGAGGCGAACCCGCCTCCGGGCAGGCCGAGGTCCCTCAGCATGTAGTCGAGCGTCTCGCGTGAGACTGTGCGCAATCTGTCGTCGCCGGTGAGGCGCCATGCATGTGCGTACAACCTGGCGAGGAGGGCGTTGTCGTACAGCATCTTCTCGAAGTGGGGTACGAGCCAGCGGTCGTCCACCGAGTACCTGGAGAAGCCGCCGCCGAGATGGTCGTAGATGCCGCCTCGCGCCATGGCCGTGAGCGATCGATGGAGGATGGCTCCCGCCTCGGG
>JABMPV010000270.1 GCA_013202595.1 bacterium | reverse complement strand
GTTTGCGCCACCGGTATCCAGCGGCGGTGGCGGCGTATTCTCGGGCGGAGGCGGGGGAGGCGGAGGCGGTGGTGTAGGCGGGGCCTGGTAGACCCGCTCAGACACCCTCAGCCGTGTCGGCGATGAGCATGTCCACAACGGCCTGGAGTGCTTCGTGTTCGTCTGCACCCTCCGCGATCGCCCGGCGGGCAACAGCCAACTGGCGCTCGGCACTCGTGCCCCTGGCGACGATCTCTGGAGCCCGGGCGACTTCGGCCGAGCAGCCGAGCTCGGCAGCGGCCTCGGCGACCAGGGCCACGAACTCCTCGGCGAGTTCGCTGTACGGCACCAACTCACCGCGCCCGAAGTCGATCAGAGAGCCCTCGATGCCGTAACGCTGGGCACGCCACACGTTCTCGTTGACGAGCATGTCCGCATACTGACGCCACCGCTGGTTCCGCTCCCGGCGATGGAACAGCATCCCGAGCAGGGACACGTACAGCGCTGCGACCGTCAGACCGTCCTCCATGCTGGTGCAGATGTCGGCAATCCGCATCTCGATGGTGGGATACCGTGCGCTGGGCCGCACATCCCACCACAACTTCGTGGCGTCTTCGATGACCTCTGTGTCTACGAGGGCGTTCACGTGGCGCTGGTACTCGCCCCACGACGAGAAATGCCCGGGAAGCCCGGTGCGCGGCATCGACCGGAACACGGACATCCGATACGACTTCAACCCCGTATTGGTCCCCTGCCAGAACGGTGACGAAGTGCTCAGAGCCAGCAGATGCGGCAGGAAGTAGCTCACCTGATTGAGCAGATCGATCCTGAGGTCGGGGTCCTCGATACCTACGTGGACATGCATGCCACAGATCATCAGCCTGTGGACCACGGCGCCGAGGTCATCGGCGAGCATCTGATACCGCTCCTTGTTGGTGATCAGCTGCTTCCCCCACCGCGCAAAGGGGTGGGTGGACGCCGCGATCACCGCCGCTCCATGCTCTGCGGCCACATCGATCACCGACCGACGGAGGTGGGAGAGATCGGTGCGCACCCCGGCGATGTCGGTGCAGACCCTGGTCCCCACCTCGACCTGCGCTCTGAGGAATTCCGGGTTCACCTGGTCCCCGAGGATCTCCCTGCACCGCTCGAGCAGATCCGGCGGCGGGTCGACGAAGAGATCTCGCGATACGGGGTCGACGAGGAGGTACTCCTCTTCGATGCCGATTGTGAAAGCAGGCCGGGCCAGTGCCACGAGCACTTCCTCCGGGTCGAGGGCGGCCACCATACCGCCGACGTAGGGAACCGAACCACTCAACCGCTGCACTTGTATGCCGATGTCTGGGAATAGCTGACCTGGAAAGGATTGGTTTGTGATGGCAGGCTCGATCCTGGTTGTGGAAGATTCCCAACTGGTTCAGCGCCTCGTGGAGTTCGCTCTTCGCGACCTGGGTCTCGACATCGTCACCGCTGCCGACGGACCGGCCGGGGTGGCCGCAGCCATCGCCGACCCACCGCTCCTCATGGTCCTCGACATCGGCCTGCCCGGATTCGACGGGTGGGAGGTGCTCAAGCGGGTCAAGGCACATCCCCTCACCCGGGCGGTGCCGGTTCTCGTGCTCACGGCTCATGCCCAGCCCAAGAACCAGGACCTCGCCTGGTGCAGCGGAGCCGACGGTTTCATGACCAAGCCATTCCAGCCATCTCACCTGCTCTCCGAAGCCGGACGAATCCTCCGCCATCCGGCGACGTCGCAACCTGCCATCGGCGCAGCCCGGGAGTAGTGTCGGGTTCCTGAGCAACAGAGACGCCGGTCCCGGTGTCGGAACAGGAGTCCGGGTGAGCGACGACGCCCTCCAGCGCATCGAGCAGTGGTGCGAGGCCGAGCCCTCGCTCGACTTCACAGCAGGAGACCCCTCGACAGTGGTGATTGCAGGGGCTGATCCTGTCGCAGTCTCCGTAGAAGTCGTGGATGACAGGGTGAACCTGATCCACGAACGATCGTTCAAGGGTGGCGGCCCGCTCGCCGCCGAGATCAGAGAGCACCTCGGAGGCCGGGGCTCGCTGCTCACGGGAACCGCTGCGGCCGGCGGTGGCAAGGTCAAGGTGGTACTCGACAACCGCGTCTACCTCGATGGCCTCAACCGCCAGGCATTCGTGACGGCTGTCCTCGAGATCGTCGGCGCCGTCGACGGCATCGAGGCTCTGGGAGCAGAATCGGTGGACGACGCCCGGGCGTCCGTCATCGAGGACGGCGCACCGGTCATCGAGGCCGAACCGGTGGTAGCAGAGGCAGAGGTGGCCGCACAGGCTGCAGCCGAAGCGGCAGCGGCGGTCGAAGCGGCAGCGGCGGTCGAAGCGGCAGCGGCGGTCGAAGCGGCAGCGGCGGTCGAAGCG
>JABMPV010000269.1 GCA_013202595.1 bacterium | reverse complement strand
GTATCAACGACGACGTGTCTCACACTTCGCTCACGGTCGATCCCGAGTTCGACATCGAGCCCGAGGAGGAGTCGCGCGCGGTGTTCTTCGGGCTGGGGTCCGACGGCACGGTCGGCGCCAACAAGAACTCGGTGAAGATCATCGGTGAACACACTCCGATGCACGCTCAGGGATACTTCGTCTACGACTCCAAGAAGTCGGGTGCGATGACGGTCTCACACCTCCGGTTCGGCCCGAATCCCATCGAGTCCACCTATCTGATCGACAGGGCATCGTTCGTGGCCTGCCATCAGTTCGGCCTGGTGGAGAAGGTGGATGTGCTCGAGAGGGCACGTGAAGGAGCGACGTTCCTGCTCAACAGCCCCTATGGGCCCGATGAGGTGTGGGAGCACCTTCCGGTCGACACGCAGCGGCAGATCATCGAGAAGAACCTGAAGTTCTACATCGTCGATGGCTACTCGGTGGCGAAAGAGGCCGGGCTCGGCGGGCGTGTCAATACCGTCCTCCAGACCTGTTTCTTCGCACTCGCCGATGTGGTCCCCGTCGATGAGGCCATCGCCGCCATCAAGGACTCCATCAAGAAGTCATATGGCAAGCGGGGCGAGACGGTGCTCCAGCGCAACTACGCCGCCGTTGACACATCGATCGCAGCTATGCACCAGGTGAGCGTCCCCGCAGCGACGGCCGGCGACAAGCGGCTGAGCGCACCGGTTCCTGCCGACGTCCCGGACTTCGTGGAGCGGGTCACCGGCATGATCATCGCCGGCAAGGGCGATCTGCTGCCGGTCAGCGCCATGCCGATCGACGGCACCTTCCCCACGGCGACAGCGCAGTACGAGAAGCGGTCGATCGCGATGGAGATTCCGATCTGGGATCCCGAGATCTGTATCGACTGCGCCAGGTGCGCCCTGGTCTGCCCGCATGCGGCCATCAGGATCAAGTACGTCGACCCGTCCGCGCTGGACGGTGCACCTGCCAGTTTCCTCTCCAGGGAGCCGAAGGGTCGCGACTTCCCCGACAGCCTTTTGAGCATCCAGGTTGCGCCCGACGACTGCACCGGCTGCGGCGTTTGCGTCAACATCTGCCCGGCCAAGAGCAAGGAGCAGGTGAAGCACAAGGCCATCAACATGGCGCCTAAGGACGACCACCTCGAGGTCGAGCGGGTCAACTGGGACTACTTCCTGACCCTCCCCGAGGCCGATCGCACCTTGGTGAACAAGACCTCGGTCAAGGGCTCTCAGGCCCTGCAGCCACTGTTCGAGTTCAATGGCGCCTGCTCCGGCTGCGGTGAGACCCCCTACGTCAAGCTGGTCAGCCAGTTGTTCGGCGATCGGATGATCGTCGCCAACGCAACCGGCTGCTCGTCCATCTACGGCGGGAACCTGCCGACCACCCCTTGGTCGGTCAACGAGGGCGGCCAGGGACCGACGTGGTCCAACTCGCTGTTCGAGGACAACGCAGAGTTCGGTCTCGGGATGCGCCTGGCGATCGACGCCAAGGGTGATGCCGCCCTCGCAGCCATTCAGGGCCTTGGCGGGATCCTCGGTGACCAGTTGATCACCGGGGTGCTCGCAGAGGATCAGACCTCCGAGGAAGGCATCGCAGCCCAGCGAGCCCGGGTGGTGGCGATCAACGAGAAGCTGGACGCAGACGGTTCCCAACCGGCGCGCTTCGCCCGCTCGCTGACCGATGCTCTCATCCGCAAGAGCGTGTGGATCATGGGCGGTGACGGATGGGCCTACGACATCGGGTTCGGTGGCCTCGATCACGTGCTCGCGTCGGGACGCGACATCAACGTGCTGGTGTTGGACACCGAGGTCTACTCGAACACTGGCGGTCAGGCGTCGAAGGCGACGCCGAGGGCTGCTGTGGCCAAGTTCGCCAGTGGTGGCAAGACCACAGGCAAGAAGGACCTCGGCATGATCGCCATGGCCTACGGCAACGTGTACGTCGCCCAGATCGCCATGGGCGCCAACATGACCAAGACCGTGGCTGCCTTCAACGAGGCCGAGTCGTACCCCGGCCCCTCACTGGTGATCGCCTACAGCCCCTGCATCGCACACGGAATCGACATGTCCCGGCAGATGGAGCATCAGAAGGAGGCTGCGGCCAGCGGATACTGGGAGTTGTACCGGTTCGACCCGCGGCTCGCCGCCGCGGAGGAGCATCCGTTTACCCTTGACAGCAGATCACCGAGTATCTCCTTCAAGGAATTCGCCATGAAGGAGGCGAGGTTCGCGATGCTGACGAGGACGAACCCTGCTCAGGCCGAACTCCTCATGGCTGCGGCTCAGGAGGACATCACAGAGAGGCGCCGGTACTACGAACAGTTGGCCGGCCTCGAACGGGGTCTCCCCGGGGAGGAGGTGAACGCATCATGACGAGCGTGAACCTGACGACCACCTATCTCGGAATGAAGCTGGCCAATCCATTGGTCGTGTCGGCGTCGCCCCTGGGGCGCAACATCGACACTCTGCAGCAACTCGTCGAAGCGGGGGCCAGCGCCGTGGTGCTGCCGTCCCTGTTCGAGGAGCAGATCGAACACGACTCGTACGAGGTGCATTCGGCGCTCGAGTACGGCAGCGAGTCGTATGCAGAGCATGCCGGTGGATTCCTTCCCGAGATGGATAGCTACAACACGGGCCCGGACTCGTATCTGGAGCACGTGTCGCGTGTTCAGAACGAACTCTCGGTTCCGGTGATGGCCAGCCTCAACGGCGACAGCAAGGGCGGATGGACGTCGTACGCCAGGATGATCCAGGACGCCGGTGCGGCCGCGTTGGAGCTCAACGTGTACTTCGTGGCGGCCAATATCGATGAGACCGGTCAGGAGGTGGAGAGCAGGTATCTCGAATTGGTCGAGGCGGTGCGCGAGACGATCTCCATCCCTCTGGCAGTCAAGGTGGGACCGTACTTCTCATCCATGGGCAACATGGCGCTGCGGCTCGCCGATGCGGGGGCAGACGGCCTCGTGCTGTTCAACCGCTTCTACCAACCCGACATCGACCTGGAGAACCTCGAGGTGACGCCGAACGTTCAGCTGAGCCGCTCGTCGGAGATGCGGCTGCCGTTGCGCTGGATCGCGATTCTCAAAGGTAGGATCGATGCGTCCCTGGCAGCCACCAGCGGAGTCCATGAGCCGCGCGATGTCCTCAAACTGCTACTCGCAGGCGCGGATGTCGCAATGATGGCCTCTACCCTGCTTCGCCACGGCCCTCCGCGGCTGACGTCCATCCTCACCGGTGTGACCGAGTGGCTCGAGGAGCACGAGTACGAGTCGGTCGAGCAGATGAAGGGCTCAATGAGCCAGGCGTCGACGCCCGACCCGGCAGCATTCGAACGGTCCAACTACATGGAATCGCTGATCACCTACTCGACACCCCACTTCTAGGAGGGGAACATGGCAGACCTCCCGGTCCAATTCACCGATGAGGCGCCGGTGTGCCCGCACTGCTCGACGCCGCTGGATGCAGTGCTTGCCCGGCGGGTCAAGCACGACCTCGGCAAGTCGTATGTGCACTTCTGTCCGCGGTGCAAGAAGGTGCTCGGCATCTCGCACCGCAAGGGCTTCTGGATGGGCTGAACCGATGGTGACGTCATCCACGCCGGACGAAGCACGGGTACTGGGGCGTCTCTCGACGCTCGACAGATTTCTTCCGGTCTGGATCCTTCTTGCCATGGGATTGGGTCTGCTGCTGGGCAGGTTGTTCCCGGATCTCAACGACGGTCTCGACACGATCAAGATCGGGTCGGTATCGCTGCCGATCGCTCTCGGGTTACTGGCGATGATGTACCCGGTGCTCGCCAAGGTGCGCTACTCGAAGGTCGGCGAGGTGGCAGCCGACCGGACGATGCTGGTGATGTCGTTGGTGCTCAACTGGCTGATCGGCCCTGCCCTCATGTTTGCCCTGGCTTGGCTGATGCTCCCGAACCATCCGGAGTACCGCACCGGCCTCATCATCATCGGCCTGGCCCGGTGCATCGCCATGGTGCTCATCTGGAACGACCTCGCCTGCGGCGATCGCGAGGCGGCTGTCGTGCTGGTCGCGATGAACTCGGTTTTCCAGATCGTCGCGTACTCCGTGCTCGGGTATTTCTACCTGAGCGTGCTCCCGGGGTGGCTCGGGTTGGAATCCGACGTCCTCGATGTGTCGATGTGGGAGATCGCCAGAATCGTGCTCGTCTTCCTGGGCATCCCATTGCTGGCCGGCTACTTGACCCGCCTGTGGGGAGAGAAGGCCAAGGGCATCGAGTGGTACGAGAACAGCTTCTTGCCCCGGATCGGTCCGCTTGCGCTGTGGGGATTGCTGTTCACCGTGGTGGTCCTGTTCGCCCTGCAGGGTGAGACGATCACGTCACAGCCGCTCGACGTGGCCCGGATTGCCCTCCCGCTGCTGGCCTACTTCGGATTGATGTGGGTGGTGTCGTTCGCTCTGGGGTTCCGGCTCGGGATGGGATACGAGCGCAACACCACACTCGCTTTCACCGCCGCCTCCAACAACTTCGAGTTGGCGATCGCCGTGTCCATCGGTGTCTACGGAGTGACATCGGGACAGGCTCTGGCCGGTGTGGTGGGGCCTCTGATCGAGGTACCGGTGCTGGTCGGCCTGGTGTATGTGGCGCTGTGGGCGAGAGGCCGGTTCTACAGCGATCTCACAGGCTGAGTGCGTGCACCGTCATCGGGTGGATCTCGCAGCCATGCCGGCGTAGCGCCCTGACCAGCCAGTCGATCTGGGGAGCGCGAACGTCCAGAGTCTCGACTCCGGCCCGTGATGCCACATCGACGAGAGCCAGGACCATCGAGTCGGCATCATCCTCCGAGGTGACCATCCACGAGACATAGAGAGTCGATTCCCTCAACTCGGCGATCGCCCAACCAGGCCGGCCCGACCAGAACGCTCTGCTCTGGGATGCCCTCACGAGGTCGGAGCGATCGAATCGGCGCCATGTCCATTGGAATGACCCGAGTCCGCGCGACTCCCGCTCGAGGCCGCCTGCCCACCACGCCATCAT
>JABMPV010000268.1 GCA_013202595.1 bacterium | reverse complement strand
TGAACCCGTTGCGCATCTTGAGACCCCGCGGCGGATCGTCGAAGGACTGCATCTGGACCAGCAACTCGTTGACCACGCCACCGGTCCCCTCGGAGACGCCCGAGCGGTCGATCGCCCGATTCTGGAACATGCCGGTCATCCGCTCCATGCCGCCGCGCTTCATGCCGATGGCGTCGAACTCCTCGATGAAGCCAATGGCGCCGCCCTCTTCTCTGGCCACCTTGCGGAGCTTGCGGAAGTAGGCCCTGAGCTTCTTGGCGGTTGCCCCGTACCACATGCTCTGAAATGCGGTTGCCGAGACGAAGAGGAACGGGACGCCGGCTTCGCGGGCCATGGCCTTGGCCGTGTGGGTCTTGCCGGTGCCGGGAGGGCCCTCGAACAGGATGCCTCTGCGGGGCTGGCCGCCCATATCGTCGCGGAAGTGCTGGTGATTGAGGAACACGCTGAGGCTGTGCTTGACCTCGCCGAGCACGGCCCCGATGCCGCGGACGTCGTCGAATCCGACGTCGATCTGCTCGGGGAGGTAGATGATTTCCGGAGAGCGCCCGTTGCCGAGCATCGGGACGATGATGACGACACCGAGCAGGAGGATGATGAGGATGCCGGGCAGCCAGAACATCGCCTCTTCGGGGAGCTTCGGGAATCCGGGGGAGACGGGGTTCCCCGAGATGATCCTCCACCACATCCACAGCACGAGAGGTGACATGACGATCGCGATGCGTCGCAGCCTGCGGCTGCGCTGTCGTTCTCTGACTACCTGAACGTCGACGGTCATGAGGTCCCTCCGCGGTTGCTCTTCGCTCGATACCCGCCTTGGCACTGTAACCACATAGAGTGGTGACTGACCACTTAGAATTACCAGGTCGGAGCGTCATTCGGATCGCCGGAAGGTGACTAGTCATCGACTCGAGGTGCCTCGCCGACGGATGGCACACCCCGGCCATAGGGTGTCGCGATGCCCTGCATCACGTGCGTCAGACCGTCTGTCGACGGCGCCGGCCTATGCCGGGGGTGCCTGGCGGGCCTGGTGGCTGCGCCCGAGGTCGTGTCCGGTGGGGCGGTGGTCTCGGCTGCCTTTGCCCACAGGGGCACGGCCCGCCGTCTGGTCCACCTGCTCAAGTACTCGGCGCTGCCGGCTGCTGCCGGGCCACTCGCGATAGCGATGGCATCGCGGGTGGGCGCCGCCTCTGCAATCGTGCCGGTGCCCAGGGCCCGGTTGAGGACATGGCGATACGGCATCGATCCGGCCCTGCAACTGGCCGTCGGCATGGCCCGGATCACCGGCCTTCCCGTCGTGCCGGCTCTGGCCCCCGGGTGGTGGCATGCACGGCGGGCTGGGTCGGGGAGTGTCACGAAGGGCACGCCGGCGTTTCGGCAGGTCCGTGCCGTCCCGGTTGGTGCGATTCTCGTCGACGACGTGGTCACCACCGGCACCACCCTGACGGCGGCGTCGCGGGCGCTCGGACATCGCCTTCCCGCCGTCGTCGCCACCCTCGCCCCCACGTTCAGCGAAACGCGCGAGCGGAATCGGCGACGATCGGTAGAGTGAGATCCAGAGCCCTGGAAGGGCCGGACGACGAGGGAGGAGCGCTTGGTACTTCGATCCCATCGGCGGAGTCATGCTCCAACCGCGTCGGACCGGCCCTCTTTCGCGTAATCGAAGGGAGATTGCAGTGGAGGTTCGAGTTCACGGTATCCACATGACCGTTGGTAGGGAGCTGACGACTCTCGCAGAGGAGAAGGTCATCCACGCTGTCCGGATCTTCGATGACGCCGTCTACGCCGACGTCGAGTTCACCGCCGAACAGAACCCCCGACTCTCCGCTGAGCGCTACCGCGTACAGATCACATCGAACGTCGCCGGTTCGATGATCCGCGTCGAATCGGCGGAGGCGGATGACCGGGCAGCCCTCGAGGTCGCGGTGGACATGTACGAGCGCCAACTCCGGCGTCACAAGGAGCGTCTCATAGGTCGCGGACGACGCAGTGAGAAACACCTCAATGCCCCCACCGCGGTGGTCGAAGAACAGGATGACGTCGAGTTGCGGATCGACCGTGTGAAGCGATTCGTCGTCAAGCCAATGTCCCCTGAGGAGGCGGCTCTGCAAATGGAGCTTCTCGGCCATAGTTTCTTCCTGTTCTTGAACGCGGAGAGCGATACGTACAGCGTGCTGTACCGCCGTCGAGGAGGTTCATTGGGGCTGATCGAGCCCCAATGAATCCCACGAGAGTCCTCGTAGTCGACGATGTCGACCTCTTCCGCACGGGTCTCGGCGCGGCGCTGTCAAAGGCCGGGTTCGAGGTGTGCGGCGAGGCTCGAAACGCCGAAGGTGCCGTGACCGCAGCCGAAGAGCTGCAGCCGGACATCGTCGTGCTCGACATTCTCATGCCGGGTCTGTCCGGGCTCGAGGTCGTTGGCAAGATCCTCGCAATCGCCCCCGAGACCAGGGTCGTGATGCTGACGGGGAGCGAGTCTGAGGAAGACCTCCTCGAGTGCATCAAGGCCGGCGCCCGCGGGTATCTGGTCAAGGACACCGGATTCGAAGTCCTCGCAACCGCTCTCCACGACATCGTCGACGGCGGGGCCGCAATCTCCTCCCAGATGACCGGCAAGTTGCTCGACGTGCTGCAGCAACTCCTCCGACACCAGGACTTCTTCACCCCTCGCAAGCCCACCTTGACCGGGCGAGAACTCGAAGTGCTGCAGCAGGTGGCGAGAGGCAGAACCTCCAAGGACATCGGGGAAGTTCTCTTCATCTCCGAGAACACGGTCAAGAACCATGTCCGCAACATTCTCGACAAACTCGGCCTCCACTCCCGCAACGAGGCCGTGCTGTTCGCCATTCGCGAGAGTCTGATCGAACTCTGATCATGGCGATCTCCACCGGACCATCCGCCACCAGGGCACTGACGGTCACCGCCGAGGATCACCTCGACGGAAGGGGCGCCCTCGAGCGGGCCGCCGCCCTCGAGATCGATCCCGGTGTCAGGAAAGTCTTCAGTTCCGAAGTCGCTGCAATGAGCAGTTCCCTCGGCGTGGGCGTCGGAGTCCTCAGGGATCTCGTCAGGACGGAGGATCGCCCCGAGCGCTTCAAAAGGATCGTGCGCGGCTGGTCGGCCAAGGTCGCCGAAGCGATCGACGCTGGGGACCTCGCATCCGCGGACGCCTGGCTGCGAGCGATCATCGTCTCCCCGGTCCACGCCGACGTCTTCTCAGAAGAGGTGATGACGGCTTTCAGTTCTCTCTGCAGGGACGAGACCTTTGCGAAGATCATGATCAAGCTGGCGTCCGATCCCGAATCGGCACGTGCCGGCGCCAGGCTCCTCTCCGCGCTGGGTGAGCCGGCGGTCGATTACGTCATCGAGCAGATGGCCGTCGATGACCCCATTCTCAACAGGCGGATCCTCGTCGACTTTCTCGCGATGGCCGCTGCAGGCGATAATCGCCTTCTGGTCGGATACATCACCGATCAGCGCTGGTACATCGTCCGCAACGTCGCGATCGCCCTCGGCAAGACCGGCCGCAGCCAGGCGGCGGAGCCGCTCAAGCAGCTGCTCGGCCACGAGGACGACCGCGTGAGGGTGGAGGCGATCAGGTCGCTCTCCCTCCTCGACAGGGACGCTTCAGTGGCCGTGATAGTGGAGTCGCTGGGCGACTCGAGCCGCAGGGTCAGAGGCGCTGCGGTCTCGCTGCTCAGGGCATCGCCCAGCCGCGACGTGGTCCCCCAGGTTCTCACTGCCATTGAGAGCCGCTCGATCGGATCGGACGAAGCCAGGAGACTCGTGACGGCGATCGCAGGTCGCAAGGATCCTGCCGTCGCTCCCGCGCTCGAGCGCCTCGCAACCAAGCGCCTCGCCGTCGGTGCCGCACGGGCCGCCCGCGACGCAGCCAAGGAAGCCCTTGCTTCGAGGCCGCGCCGATGAGTGAGTTCCGGGCACGGGGGTTTCTGAGGGCGCTCTATCACACGGCGCAGCTCTGGAGTGTCGACACGTCACCGAAGCAACTCGACGATGCCATCGGCGCCATGTCCCGCGCCGCCGATCTCCTGACCGCAGCCGGTCCGGCCACGATCGGGGTGCAGACAGGTGCCCTGTATCTCGACGACGTGATGCTGCCGCACGCCTCCACCGAGTTCAGCGGTCTCGTCCACCGATTGTGCGACCAGGGCGTCCACTCGATCACGTTGTTTCCAGGCACCACGGCAGCGGATCTCCGTGATCTCGCAGGTTTGACCGGCGGTAGTGCCCGTGATCTCCCGGCCGACGGGACAGCCCTGCTCAATGAGCGGATCCCAGTCGATTTCGAGAACGTAGAGATGTCGGGATTGCGGCGCTCCTACGTCGATTCGCTCGATGCGTTGAGAACCGTCACCAACAACCGGAGTGTCGAGACCGATCGTGCGGGCGAGGTCGTCGATGGCCTGCTGGCAGGATCGGATGCCGACCCTGCCAGCTCGTTGATGCTGGCCACGATCCACAACTACGACGAAGGCACTTACTTCCACTCGGTGAACGTCTGCTTGCTCTCGCTGGCGGTTGGCAGGGCACTCGGTCTCGAGCACGACGACTTGCGGGCGCTCGGAGTCGGAGCACTGCTCCACGATGTCGGCCGCGTGATCATCATGGACCCCGGTCTCGGCAACCCGAATCGGCTGTCGAACGAGGAGTGGTCAGAGGTTCGGCGTCATCCTCAGGAGGGTGCCCAGGCGATACTCGTCGCGGGGGGTCGCGATCACGAAGTGGCTGCGGCCGTCGCACTCGATCACCATCGGCACGTTTCTGGCCAGGGCTATCCCGATCTCGGGGACAGGCAGCCGCATCCGTTTGCACGGATCGTGGCGGTCGCCGACACCTACGACGCCATCACGAGTCATCGCCCCCATCGGGCCGCCAGGGCACCCCAGGAGGCACTGCGGGCGATTCTCGACGATTCCGGGACCGTGTTCGACCCGGACATCGCAGGTGTGTTCGTGCGCATGCTCGGGGTGTACCCACCCGGGTCGGTGCTGCGGCTCAGCAGCGGCGAGGTGGTCATCGTGGTCGGAGAGGGTCCCGAAGGCATCAAGGCCCTGCGGGTCCGTGACGTCGCCGGCCGTCCGATCGACGAGCCGGAGGCCATCGACGTCCAGGCTGCCTCCGTGGTCGCCCAACTCCCGTCTGACGATGCCGGGGTCGACCCCGCATCGCTCTTCGAGACCGCCGGTCACCAGGGCTGAGCCTCGCATCGACGGCGCGGCCCCACCCTTGTCATCCATCACCGGCGATCCCACGACGATTGCGGGATGACAGAGTCCTCTTCACAGGGGCCGCTCACCGATATGATGACCTCACATGGCCCTCCTTTCGAAGATCCTGCGCGCCGGTGAAGGCAAGCGACTCAAAGAGCTCGATGCGCTCGTCGACGCGGTCAACGCCGTCGAGGACTCGATCAAACCACTGACCGACGCGCAGCTCCGCGCCAAGACTGATGAATTCAAGGCACGCCTCGCCGGAGGCGAGACCCTCGACGACATCGAGATCGAGGCGTACGCAGTGGTCCGTGAGGCCGCATGGCGGGTACTCGGCCAGCGCCACTTCGACGTCCAGGTGTTCGGGGCAGGAGCACTGCACAGGGGTCTCATCGCCGAGATGAAGACCGGTGAAGGCAAGACCCTCGTCTCCACGATGCCCGTCTACCTCAACGCGCTCGAGGGGCTGGGTGTCCACGTCGTGACGACCAACGACTACCTCGCAAAGCGTGACTCGGATTGGATGGGCGGGATCCATCGCTTCCTCGGCCTCGAAGTGGGGATCATCCAGGCAGACATGCTCCCTGAGGAGCGCAGGCCCGCCTACTCGGCCGACATCACCTACGGCACCAACAACGAGTTCGGCTTCGACTACCTGCGCGACAACATGGCCATGTCGGCCGCAAACATGGTCCAGCGCGGCCATCGGTATGCGATCGTGGATGAGGTCGACTCCATCCTGATCGACGAGGCGAGGACACCGCTCATCATCAGCGGTCGGGTCGCCGACACGGCGAAGTGGTACCGGGACTTTGCCCGGATCGTCGAACGGCTCCGCAACGAGGAGCACTACGAGGTCGATGAGGGCAAGCGCCAGGTGGTGACCACCGAGGAGGGCGTCACCCGGGTCGAGCAGATTCTCGGCGTCGAGAACATGTACGACCACACCAACGTCGATCTCATCCACCATCTGGATGCGGCGCTGCGGGCCAAGACCCTGTATCAGAACGATGTCGACTACGTCGTCGCAAACGGCGAGGTGAAGATCGTCGACGAGTTCACAGGACGCATCCTCGAAGGCCGGCGCTACTCGGAGGGACTCCATCAGGCGATCGAGGCCAAAGAGGGCGTGCGGATCAAGGAAGAGAACCAGACGCTCGCCACCATCACGCTGCAGAACTACTTCAGGATGTACGAGAAGCTCGGCGGCATGACGGGCACGGCGCTCACCGAGGAAGGTGAGTTCAACGAGATCTACAAGCTCGGCGTCGTGGCAATTCCCACGAACCAGCCGATCGTCCGTCTCGACGAGGCGGATCTGGTCTACATGACCGAAGAGGCCAAATTCAACGCGGTCACCGAGGACCTCGTCGAGCGCCACGAGAGGGGCCAGCCGGTCCTCGTGGGCACCGTCTCGATCGAGAAGTCCGAACGGCTCTCGGGACTGCTCAAGCGGCGCGGGGTGCCTCATGAGGTCCTCAACGCCAAACAGCACGAGCGTGAGGCAACCATCATCGCCCAGGCAGGGCGGGTTGGTTCGGTGACCATCGCCACGAACATGGCCGGCCGCGGCGTCGACATCCGCCTCGGTGGCAACCCCGAAGAGTTGGCCAAGCTCGAGATGCAGAAGATGGGCGTGGAGCCGGGGACCCCGGAGTGGGATGAGGCCTGGGCACAGGAGTACTCCAGGCTCGAAGAGTCGACCCGCACGCAGAATCACCACATCCTCGAAGCCGGCGGGCTGTACGTGCTGGGCACCGAGCGTCACGAATCGCGGCGCATCGACAACCAGTTGCGAGGCCGGTCGGGCCGGCAGGGCGATCCGGGTGAGTCCCGTTTCTACCTGTCGCTCGAAGACGATCTGATGCGCCGGTTCGCGGCGGAGCGGGTCCAGTCGATCATGACCCGGCTGAAGATCCCTGCGGATGTCCCCATCGAGGCCAAGATGGTCAGCAACTC
>JABMPV010000267.1 GCA_013202595.1 bacterium | reverse complement strand
TGCCGCAATCTCCGCAACTGTTCAAGCAGTTGCTGATGGTCGGTGGCGTCGAGCGGTATTACCAGATCGCCCGCTGTTACCGGGATGAGGACTTCAGGGCGGACCGCCAGATCGAGTTCACCCAGTTGGACATCGAGGGATCGTTCTGGGGTCAGGACGACGTTCTCGCGACGCTCGAAGCCGTCATGGTCGGCGTCATCAAGGACATGCGCGGCATCGAGCTGAAGACCCCGCTTCCGCGGATCACCTATGCCGACTCGCTGGCTCGATACGGCACCGACAAGCCGGACATCCGCTTCGGGATGGAGATCCAGGATCTCGGCGAGGTCTTCGCCGGCTCGGGGTTCAACGCGTTCGCCGACACGGTCTCGGGCGGCGGGCTCGTTGCAGGGATCAACGCCGGTGCGCTCGGATTGTCCCGCAGCGGCCTCGACGCTCTGGTGGCTCGCGCCGTCGACCTCGGTGCCAAGGGTCTGGTCTGGATGGTGGTCCAGGAAGACGGCTCGCTGCGCTCACCCGTGGCCAAGTTCCTCTCCGATGAGGAGAAGGGCGGTCTGATCGGCGCCTTCGGCGCCGCCGAGGGCGACACAGTGCTGCTTGTGGCCGGAGACCGCAAGAGCACCCTGTCGGTGCTCGGCCAACTGAGGCTCCAGATCGGCCAGCCCGAAGGCCACGAGGAACTGCAGTTCCTGTGGGTGGTCGACTTCCCGGTCTTCGAAGTGAACGAGGACGGATCACTGGTGGCCGCACACCATCCCTTCACGTCTCCCGTCGATGTTCGTGAGATGGAGGAATCACCTGAGACCGCCGTCTCCAAGGCATACGACCTGGTGCTCAACGGCAGCGAACTGGGGTCGGGCAGTGTGAGGATCCACGACCCCGGGATCCAGCGCCGCGTGTTCAAGGTGCTCGGGATAGCCGATGAGGTGGCCGAGCGCCGCTTCGGGTGGTTCCTGCGGGCGCTGCGGTACGGAACGCCTCCCCATGCAGGGTTTGCCGTCGGTATCGATCGTCTGATTTCGATCCTCCAGGGCGAGCAGAACATCCGTGAGGTCATGCCGTTCCCCAAGACGCAGACGGGGCTCGATCCGATGACCAGTGCCCCGACGCCGGTCGCAGAAGACCAGTTGGTCGAACTCGGTATCGACCTGCGGCCGGCCGTTCGCCGGCGCCTGGAGGACGAAGGCACGGCGCTGCCGGCCGAGTGATGGAGGACCTGTTCAGCGAACAGCGGGCAGAGCGCCGCAGGGCGGTAGAGCCGCTCGCCGCCCGGATGCGCCCGCTCACCCTCGACGACGTCGTCGGCCAGCGTCATCTGCTGGAGCAGGGTGCGGCCTTCAGCACCATGGTCAGGGCAGGCAAGCCCGTCTCCATGATCCTGTGGGGCCCTCCCGGCACGGGGAAAACCACATTGGCCCGGCTGGTGGCGACTGCCACGGACGCGGCGTTCGAGCAGTTGTCCGCAACATCGGCGGGCGTCAAGGATGTGCGGGCTGTGCTGGCCTCTGCGACGAGGCGCCTCGAAGAGGACGAGCGCAGGACCGTGCTGTTCCTCGATGAGATTCATCGGTTCAACAAGGCACAGCAGGACGCTCTGCTTCCCGGTGTGGAGCAGGGGACGATCGTCCTGATCGGCGCCACCACCGAGAACCCCTTCTTCGAGGTCAACTCGCCGCTCATCAGCCGCAGCACGCTCTTCCGACTCGAGTCGCTCACCCCCGACGACATCGGAGATCTCATCGACCGGGCCATGACGAGCGACGTGGGCCTGTCCGACACCATTGGCGGTATCGATCCCGTTGCGAGGACCGATTTGGCCGAGCGCGTCGGGGGCGACGCCAGGCTTGCGCTCAATGCGCTCGAGGTAGCCGCGGTGATCGCTGCGGGACGGGGGGTCGAGAAGATCACGCCGGCAGAGATCGAGGAGGCGCTCCAGCGGCGGATCGTCCGCTACGACAAGAAGGGGGACCAGCACTACGACATCATCTCGGCCTTCATCAAGAGCGTTCGCGGTTCGGATCCCGACGCGGCGGCCTATTGGCTGCAGACGATGATCGAGGCCGGCGAGGACCCGGAGTTCATTGCCCGGCGTCTCATCGTCCTGGCGAGTGAGGATGTGGGACTCGCGGATCCAGTGGGGCTGATGCTCGCGGTGGCGGCGGCTGATGCACTGGCCTATGTGGGCCTGCCCGAGGCCGCCTACCACCTCCACCATGCAGCGTTGTATCTCGCCGCAGCGCCGAAGTCGAACTCGGTCGGGCGAACCATGCGCAGGGCAGCAGAGGCCGTCGAGCAGACACCGACCGCCTCGGTGCCGCTGCATCTGCGCTCGGCAGGGTTCAAGGGTGCCGAATCCCTGGCCCACGGAGTGGGCTATCGATATCCGCACGATCATGAGGGCGGAGTCGTCGAGCAGCAGCATCTGCCCGACGAGGCCATGGGCAGAGTGCTGTATCAGCCCGGCCGGACCGGTAGGGAGGCGGGGATCGCCGAGTATCTGGCGGAGATCGACAGAAGGCTCAAGCGCCCGCCCCGCGAGTGAGTACGCTTTCGGCCATGCTCGTCCGGATTCGATGGTTCTTGCTCGGCGTCGCTGCCACCATCGGTGGTGGTGCGGTCGCCGTCGGCCGTCTCGTACGCCTCAGACAGCAACTGACCGCAGCCAACATGGCCCGGGTGGCAGGGCACACAGCAGCAGACGTGATCGAGTGGGCTGCGCACAGAATCGATGGGAGTGAGAAGGGCCGATGAGCACCGTTCGCAGCGCAGAGGAGATCCGTCGCGCCTTCGTGGAGTTCTTTCGCGAGCGCGACCACACAGTGGTCCCGAGCGCCTCACTGATACCCACCGACCCCGGGTTGCTCCTGACCGTCGCGGGCATGGTTCCCTTCAAGCCGTACCTCCTCGGTGATGAGCCGCCGCCATTCCCGCGGGCGGTCAGCGTCCAGAAGTGCATCCGCACCGTCGACATCGAGATCGTCGGCACCACCGCGCGCCATGCGTCCTTCTTCGAGATGCTCGGCAACTTCTCGTT
>JABMPV010000266.1 GCA_013202595.1 bacterium | reverse complement strand
GTTCTCTGGCAGCGACCTGACGGCGGCCCACGACACCATCGACGGTGAAGCCGACGGGGCCGACAGGGCTGTCGACGACGACCACATCCGTGGGGGCGTTGCCCGGCATCAGATCGACGGTGGCTGCGAACGAGATCACATCGATCGGTGTCCCGCCCCACTCCATCTGCTCTCCATTGGCGGCCGACCTCACGCCGGCGGCCGGAAGTGGGATCACCTCATCCACGGCGATGGCGGGGAGACCCCAGATCTGTCCACCGGCCCTCACGAGGATCACATCCTGGAGCGCCCTGGAGGTGGGCACCGTGAAACGGATCTTGGTGCCGGTGCCCGAGGTGCTCTCGATCACAACACTCCCGTGGAGCGCCTCGACCGACTCGGCCACCGTCGCCAGGCCATCGCCGACACTCACCAGGTCCCCGGGCTTCGCCGTCGAGAACGATGGCGCAAACAGCAGGGACTTCAGTGCGGCGGGATCGGCCTCGACCCCGTGAGGCAGGAGGCCTCGCTCTACCGCGTTGCGACGGACGGCTTCCCAATCGACCCCGCGGCCATCGTCCTCGATGGTCACTTCGAGCCAGTGGTCATCGACCCTGGCCCGCATCGAGACCGTCCCCGTCGGCAGCTTTCCGACGGCGATGCGATCCTCCGTCGTCTCGATCCCGTGATGGACTGCATTCACCAGCAGCTGGCGGAGCGGGTCGGAGATCCGATCGAGGACCTGCCGATCGATGGAGTTCTCGTCGCCGACCAGTTCGAACCTGATCTCCTTGCCGCCCTTGCGGGCGATGTAGCGGACCAGCTGTGAGAACGTATTGGTGATCTCGGCGAGCGGCACCGAGGCGAGGTCGACCGCCTCGGTCTGCAGACCGGCCACCAGGCCATCCGCCTCGTGGACCTGGGTCTGGAGCCGGGCAAGGTTGTCGCGCACCGAGGCAGGATCATCCAGGCGCCGGGTCAGGTCTCTCGTCAGGGAGACCATTGACTCGACATCGACGCGCAGCGAGCAGATCTCGTTGATCAGCCGGAACAGGCGCGCGGCGTTGACCCTGACGTTCTCGCCGAACGCCCAGCTGTCGATGGTGCCGAGCAGCCCACCGAGGTCGCTTCCATCGAGGATGGGAGACGCGTGGGCGGCCGCCGGAGAGGAGAGGTCGATCGATGGTGGAATGATCGGCTGCGGGGCGGCCGAAGGCATGGCAGAAGGGGCGGCGAGCCCGGAGCCGGAAGCCAGAGGAACCGGGTCCTGTGCGGAGGACCTGCCTTCGTGAATCGCGGCCAGGTGCTCGACGGCGGCGGCCAACTCGAGTGGCCCGGTGTCGGGATCGGCGGAGACCGCAGGGCTCAGCTGCTCGGAGACCGCGGCGAGCGCATCGCCGAGCGCCTCGGTTCCCTGGAGCTCGCCTGTCGAGATCGCCTTCCAGATCTCCTCCAGGAGGAGGCCGGCGTCGGCGATGGCGGTGAACCCCATCATCCGGCCGGTGCCCTTGATGGTGTGGCCCTCGCGGTACATATCGTGCGCGTCCGTCAGATCGAGTTCGTCCAGTGCCAGCCTCTTGGCGCCATCTATCAGGCGCCCTGCTCGCTCCCGGACCTCGCCCTCGAAGATCTCGCGCAGATCGGGATCATCCATGAATGGCAATGTGCCATCCTCTTGTTGCGGTCCTCAGTGGCATCGGCGCCACAGGGTCCGCTCTTGAGGACTAGAAATCCCTGCTCAGGGACCGATCTGCGGCTATTCCCACTCGATCGTCGCCGGCGGTTTCGACGAAACGTCGTACGCCACCCGGTTGACCCCGGGAACTTCGTTGATCACCCGTGACGAGATCCGCTCCAGGACGTCGTATGGCAGCCTCACCCAATCGGCCGTCATGGCGTCCTCCGACGAGACCGCCCGCACCACCAGGGGATACGCGTAGGTGCGGCCGTCGCCCTGCACGCCGACCGTTTTGATGGCCGGCAGCACGCCGAACGCCTGCCAGATCTCGCGCTCCAGGCCGGCACGGCGAATCTCCTCGAGGACGATCACATCGGCCGCTCGCAGGATGCCCAGCCGCTCGGGAGTCACCTCGCCGATGATGCGCACGGCGAGACCCGGTCCGGGGAACGGCTGACGCCAGACGATCTCTCCCGGAAGCCCCAGTTCCTCGCCGACGGACCTGACCTCGTCCTTGAAC
>JABMPV010000265.1 GCA_013202595.1 bacterium | reverse complement strand
TTGGTGGCATTCAGGTCGGCAGCGTTCGGCCGGCGGTGCTTCGAATGCGGAGCAACCGGCCGGCGCTCCGGCGCGATTCTGACTCCGTCGACAATCCGGGTATCATTTTGGTCATATGACTAAGACGATTGACCAAGACGATCTCTCGACCAGGGGTCTGCTCATCGCAGCCGCCCAGGAGGAGATCGCCCACCGCGGCTGGGGTGGAGTTCGCACCAGGGCCATTGCCGAGCGCGCAGGTGTCAACAACGCTCTGGTCCACTACCACTTCGGGTCACTGGACGACCTCAAGCATCAGGCGCTTGAAGCGGCTCTCGAGAGCGTTGCAGACGAGACCATTGCCTCGGCACTGACTGCGGCCACAGCAGCAGGGACGGTCAGGCAGATCGGTGAGGCAATGGGGGCGACCCGGGTCGAATCCGCTCAATGGCGGGTGCTCACCGAGGCGTTTCTCCAGGCACCGCGTGAACCACTGGTCGCCGAGGCCATGCTCCGTCTGATCGACGGGTATCGCCAGGTGGCGGTGGCCCGACTGGACGCCGCCGTGGAGCAGGGAGAGATCCCGGCGGGCACGGACACAGAAGGCCTGGCCGGAGCGCTGCTGGCGCTGCTGGACGGGGTGGCGCTCCACCAGATGATGATCCCCGACCTCGATGTGTCGCGGATCATTGCGGCATTCGCCGCGCTACTCGAGAACCCGGAGGACTAGATGGAACCGGCAGTCACGACAACTGGACTCGAGAGGGTGTTCGGCGAGGGCGACATCGCCGTTCGGGCGCTCGATGGAGTCGACGTCGAGGTGGCGGCGGGTGAATTGGTCGTGATCCTCGGGCCATCGGGGAGCGGCAAGACGACGCTGCTCAATGTCATCGGGGGCATCGACGCTCCGACAGGTGGGACCGTCCGGGTGGACGGTGTCGACCTCGCCGATCTCGACGCAGACGGGCTGACGGCATTTCGCAGGGATCACGTGGGGTTCGTGTTCCAGTTCTTCAATCTCATCCCGACGCTGACCGCCATCGAGAACGTCCGGATCATCGCTGAGCTGTCCTCGGGTGCCGGCGCCGCGGAGTCCAGGTCCGCTCTCGAAGCGGTGGGCCTGGGCAATCGGCTCGACAACTTCCCCGCAGGGCTCTCGGGAGGAGAGCAGCAGCGGGTTGCCGTCGCCAGGGCGATAGCCAAGGCTCCGCGTCTGCTCCTTGGTGATGAGCCGACCGGTGCGCTCGACCTCGAGACGGGGCGTCAGGTGCTCGGTCTGCTGGAGCGCCTCAATCGGGAGCAGGGGATCACGATGCTTCTGGTCACCCACAGCGCCGTGATCGCCCGGATGGCCGATCGGGTGCTGCACATGCGCGACGGGCGGATCGTCGCTGACGAGCGTAATGAGAGCCCGCAGCCGGCCGCAGGTCTGGAGTGGTGACATGAGCGTTCTGGCAACGAAGTTGCGCAGGGATCTCCTGCGCAACCGCTCCCAGGTGATCGCGATCGTGATCACTGTTTTCCTGGGGATCACGCTCTTTGGAGCGTCCTTCGACGCCTATCGCAGCCTCGAAGCCTCCTACGAGTCCGTGTACGACGATCTGGCATTCGGCGACCTCTGGGTGTCCGGCGGCGATGTCGAAGGCTTCGCCGTTGAGGCCTCTGCGGTGGACGGCGTCGCTGCCGTCGCCGTGCGCAGTCAGGCGGACGTGCCGATGCGGCCGGCTACCTACCACGCGATGCTCGGCAGGGTCGTCGGGATGCCGGTCGGCGACCAACCGGAGGTCAACGCCGTCCTCGTGATCGAAGGTGGGTATCTGTCGGGCGCCGGTGACGCTCTCGTCGAGCAGCATCTCGCCGAGCACTACGGCATATCTCCCGGTGACTCGATCGAAGTCGGCGAGGGGATGGTGCCGCTGCGAGTCGCCGGGATCGTTGCGTCCCCCGAGTACCTGTGGCCGGCCCCGAGCCGGCAGGTCATCATCACCACTCCCGAGGACTTCGGTGTCGTGTTCGTGGCCGACGATCTCGTCACCGCCGTGGCCGGACCCGGGGCGATCGCCCAGGTGGCGGTGCGCTACGACGAGGGGGCCGACGATGAAGCCGTCACCGCTGCTCTCGTGGAGGCATCTACGCGCACCGGAGCCGTCGATGTGTACACCGCTGCCGAGCAGCCATCCAATTGGGCGCTGCAGACCGATGTCAAGGGCTTCGGCGACCTCTCCTTCATGTTCCCCATTCTGTTCCTGACGGCGGCGGGTCTCGGCACGTGGGTGATGCTCACGAGACTGGTGGTCTCTCAGCGGGCCGTCATCGGGACGCTGGTGGCATCGGGAATGCCCCGGAGATCCCTCTTCCGTCACTACCTGTCCTATGGCCTGGTGATCGGGTTGGGTGGCGCGATCCCGGGTGTGATCGCCGGTGCGGTGCTGGCCGGGTTTGCGGCGAACATGTACACGGAGGCGATCTCGGTGCCGGTGACCGTCGTCCGGATCGGTGCCATGACGCCGCTCGTCGGGATCGCTTTCGGGATCGTCGCCGGTCTGCTGGCTGCGGCCTTCCCCGCGAGGCGGGCCGTAAGGATGAACCCTGCCGAATCGATGCGCGGTGTCGCTCCGACGGGCCCGGGGCGTCCCACATTGCCCGAGCGGGTGTTCCCGCCGCTGCGGCGGCTTCCGGCTTCATCACTGCTCGTGCTGCGGGGTGTGTTCCGCAATCCGAGGCGCACGTTCTCGACGATGCTCGGCGTCGTCCTGTCTCTCGCGCTGATCCTCGTGTCATGGGGGATGATCGACACGGTCGACCACCTGGTGGGACGCCAGTTCGAAGAGATCCAACTCGACGACGCCAGGGTGGTGCTGGCCGCCCCGGCCACACCCTCCGACCTGGCAGCCCTGTCCTCGGTAGCGGGAGTCGATGCCGCCGAGCCGACCGTTTCGGTGAGGGTGACGGTGGAGTCTGAGAACGGCCGCTATGCCACCAGCCTCGAAGGCTTCGAGCAGGGGACCACGATGCACCGGTTCCTGGGACCGGACGGCGAACTCGACCTCCCGGCCGACGGCATCCTGCTCGGCCTCGACCTCGAGGGTCTGCTCGACATCGAGGTCGGCGACGAGGTGACGGTCAGAGCGCCCGCCCTCGGAGTGGTGACGACCGAACGCGTTGCGGGGTTCGTGGACGAGCCGCTCGGAACCTTTGCTTATGCGTCGCTGGACCACATCGGCGGCCTGATGACTTCGTCTGGAGCGGTCCCGGACGCCCCGGGGTCGGCCGTCGTCGCCGGCGCGCTCGTCCGCTACGACGACGGAGCGGACGCCGATGTGGTGCGGTCCGATCTCCAGGATGTCGAGGGTGTGCTGGCCGTCAGCAGCACGTCGGCACTCCAGGACGTCCTCAACAGATTCCTGGGGCTGTTCTACGCGTTCGTCGGCGTCATGCTGGTGTTCGGTGGGGCGCTCGCCTTTGCGATCGTGTTCAACTCGATGGCGGTCAATCTGGCCGAGAGAAACGTCGAGGTGGCCACCCTTCGAGCAGCCGGGGTCACCCCGCGGCGCATCGCAAGGCTGGTGACCGCAGAAAACCTGCTGGTGACGATCCTCGGCGTGATTCCCGGTCTGGCGATCGGCTACCTCGTCGCGCTGGAGTTCATGAGCGCGTACGACAGCGATCAATTCTCGTTCGATCTGTTCGTGCGGCCGTCGACCCTGGTGTTCTCTGGAGTATTCATCGTCGTGGTGACCCTCATCAGCCAGATCCCCGGCCTCAGGGCGCTGCGCCGACTCGACGTGGCAGCCGTGGTGCGCGAGCGGGCGGTGTGATCGGCGCTGACGCACATAGACGGTGGCCGGCCTGGTCTGGTCGCGGATCCACGAAGGGTCGCTGCTCCCCGGCTGACCAGGCCGCCGCCACGATCGATAGCCTTGGGTGACAGCTACCAGGGAGTCTCATGCGCTATTCCACTCTCGGCCGAAGCGGCCTGGCCGTTACAGACCTCGCCCTCGGGACGATGGTGTTCGGCGAGGACTCGCCGCGCAGTGCGTCGGCCGAGGACTCGGTGAGGATGATCCATGCCTACCTCGATGCAGGCGGCAATCACATAGACACGGCCAACGTCTATGCGGGGGGCCGGTCGGAGGAGATCGTCGGGTCGGCGCTGACGGGGCGGCGGGCCGATGTCGTTCTCGCAACCAAGGTCCGGTTCCCGGTGGGAGAGGGCCCCAACGCCCAGGGCTTGTCGCGGCGGCACATCATGGCCTCGGTGAGTGACAGTCTCGGACGGCTCGGCACGGACTGGATCGATCTGCTCTACATGCACGCCTGGGACCCGCTCACCCCGATCGAGGAGTCGCTCGAGGCCTTCGACGACCTGGTCGTGGCGGGCGACGTGAGGTACATCGGCGTTTCCAACTTCAAGGCGTGGCAGGCAATGAAGGCTCTCGGGGTCTCTGAGTCCAATGGCTGGGCGCGCTTCATCGCAGGGCAGTACCAGTACTCGCTGGTGGAGCGCGATGTCGAGGACGAGATCGCCGATCTGGCCTTGTCGGAGGAGATCGGCCTGGTGCCGTGGAGTCCGCTGGGCGGAGGGTTCCTCACAGGGAAGTACGGCCCTGGTGACAAACCCGGGGAGGGCCGTTTGGCCACCCAGCCCGATCGCGACGAGGAGGCCTGGCATCGGAGGGATGTCGAGAGGAACTGGCGCATCCTCGACGTGGTGGATGAGATTGCGACGGACCTCGGTGTGGGCCATGCGGCGGTGGCGCTCGCGTGGTTGCGCGCCAAGCCGTTCGTGGGCTCGGTGATCGTCGGAGTCCGGACGATGGAGCAACTGGCGTCTCATCTCGATGCTTCGAGACTCGTTCTGGGACCCGAATCGATGGCCCAGCTGGACGAGGTCTCACGACCCGCACCGCGCTACCCGCAGCGGTTCCTGTCCAAGAACGCCAACCGGACGCTCGATTGACCGTTTGCCCGCAGGCGCGGGACTTGGCAGCATCGGCGGACGACCAGGAGGAGATCTCGTGAGCAAGATCACGGCAGCGCGAGCATTCATCCGGGTGCTCAAGGCCGAAGGCGTCGACACCATCTTCATGTTGACCGGCGGCCACATCCTCGGTCTCATGGATGCCGCGGTCCAGGAGGGCATTCGGCTGGTCGATGTCCGCCATGAGGAAGCCGCCGCCCATGCAGCCGATGCATATGCTCGCCTGACCGGCCGGCCCGGAGTCGCGGCCGTGACAGCAGGGCCGGGTGCGACCAACGCCGTTACCGGTGTCGCCGCGGCGTGGCACGCGGCCTCGCCCCTGATCCTCCTGGTTGGGCGCCATCCCGATCACGAGGAACTGCGGGGTGGGCTCCAGGAGATGGACCACGGCCCGTTGTTCCAGGGCATCTCGAAGTGGACCTACACGGCCCGGGATCCCGAGCGCTATGGGGATGTCGCAGTCACGGCGCTCCGTCATGCCACGTCGGGCCGCGGCGGTCCGGTCGTCGTCGACTTCCCGGCGTTCACGCAGTTGCAGGAGGTCGCCGAGAGCACCGTTCCGGACACGGCCGGCACGAGGGTGGACCGGGGAGCCGCCGTCGACCCGGACACGGCGGACGAAGTGGCCGCGCTGCTGGCGTCGGCAGAGCGGCCCATGGTGTTTGCGGGGACGGGTCTTCGCTGGGCGCGGACCACGCCGGATCTGGTCTCGCTCGCCGACATCGCCAATCTCCCGGTGTTTGTCAACAGCCTCGCCCGCGGCTCGATGCCATGGGATCACCCACACCTGGGGAATCGGGCACGGTCGTGGGCGCTGGCGTCTGCCGACCTCGTGATTGCCCTCGGCGTCGATTGGGACTTCCGAACCAAGTTCGGCGCAGCGGTGTCGCCTACGGCGACTGTGGTCCACGTGGACGCCGAACCGACGAGGGTCGGCTGGAATCGCCGCGCCGACATCGGTGTGGCAGCCGACCCCGGCGTCTTCGTGGCACAACTCCTGGCCCGCGAAGGCGTGATCGGTCACACAGGTGAGTGTGACTGGGTCGATGCCCTGCGGGCGGAGGAAGCCAGGAGAGGGCTGGCGGCCGAAGAGGCTTCCAGATCGGATGGGTCGCCGGTCCATCCCGAGCGGTTCGCCAGGGAGGTCGCCGAGTTCTTCGGCGATGACTCCATCGTGGCCGCAGACGGAGGGGACATCGTCTCGACCACGGCCAAATGGATGAGGACGTCACATCCGGGATACCTGCTCGATCCGGGACCGTTCGGGTGTCTCGGCGTGGGGGCACCGTTTGCCCTGGCTGCCAAGGCGATCATGCCGGACACGAGGGTGGGGATCGTGTTTGGCGACGGGGCCTTCGGCTTCAACGGCATGGAGTACGACTCGCTGGTGCGCCACGGCCTGCCCGTGGTCGGGGTGGTCGGCAACGACGGGGTGTGGAACAACATCAAGGTGCTGCACAGGGCGATGTTCCCCGACAGGGTCACCGCGTCGGACCTCGGCATCCGTCCGTACCACGATGTCGTCGCGGCACTCGGCGGGTACGGCGAGTTCGTAGACGATCCTGCTCATCTGCGGCCCGCTCTCGAGCGTGCCGCCGACAGCGGCCTCCCGGCCCTGGTGAACGTCCACATCGCCGAGCAGATGCGCATGTCGAGCGTCTATGGGTTCTGAGGATTCGATCGGCGTAGATCGGGACGATGGCCCCTAGCCACGTGCCTCCGATCGGAAGACCGTGGTCACATCGTCGATGTGATGGAGAGTTCGATGGGCAAGAAGGACTGGTCCATGTTTCGAATCGCTCTCGCGGGCGGCCTCGTAGGAGCCATGCTGATGGCAATGCTCCCGGCCATTGCCGCCACGGGCGACAACATGATCATTGGGCGGAGGAATGGGGCAGGGAGCCCGACAAAGCTGGTGTCGGGCAATGCGATCACGACAATGCGCATCACCAACGGCGGGATGGCGCCGGCTCTGGATCTGAGAACCAATCCGGGTGTTCCTCCAATGGCGGTGGACCGGGCGGCGTGGGTACAGAACCTCAATGCCGACCTGCTCGATGGCAGGCAGGCCAATGAGTTGGTGAGGGCTGCTTTCGCTTCGTCGGCGAATCTCAACGAGGCGACAATCTTCGGGACAGGCACCGCGGCCGACCTACTGACCCTCCAGATCACTGCGCCGCACAAGGGAATCCTGCTGATTTCGGGCGGCGTCGACACCGGTGTCGGTAGCGGCGGATACGACGAGTTCACATGCTTGCTCGAAGTAGACAACGTCACCGTCACCGGGACCCGTCGAGTCACCATCGACTCCGAGTTGTCGGGCAACGACAACGGTGAGGAGGACTGCTCTCCGACTGGCGGCCGGGTCGTCAATGCCGGCAACCATCGGGTGGACCTCCGGATGACTGGATGGGACGGCGTCGAGGTGTTTGATGCATCACTGACCGCTTTGTTCGTGCCGTTCACCGGAACCGGGGGCACGCCATAGGTCGTCGCCGGGCGTCGTCCGCTGAGTTGATTGTGGGACCTCCAGCACAGGCAAGGGGGTCCCGTCGCGGTGGGGCTGCAACCAGGTTCGATGGAAGGACTCTGATGTGCCACCCATCCCGACCTGACGGTGGCTGATCCTGCCGGAGACCACCACTACGACGGAACTTGCACGCTCGCCTCCCCGTAGGACTCGCTTCGACCGCTGCCGGAGACCGCCATCGGCCTGATCGATGCAGATCGGGCCGATGGCCTCTGTTCTCACAGGCTCCACAGGCCGACGGTGGGTGGATGCATTCCATCGACACCCGGGAGAACTCTATGGGTAAGAAGGACTGGTCCACATTTCGCGCCGCACTGGCAGGTGGCCTCATCGGGGCCATGCTGATGGCGGCTCTTCCGGCGGTCGCAGCCACCGATGGGAACTTCATCCTCGGGCGGAGGAACGGGGCCGGAAGCCCGACCAAGCTCATCTCGGCCAACGGAATCACGACGATGCGGATCACCAATGCTGGCGGTGTCGCGCCACTCGACCTGGTGGCGAAGCCCGGCGTCCCTCCCATGAAAGTCAACACCTCGGCATGGGTGAAGAACCTGAACGCCGACCTGCTGGATGGCCGGCAGGCGAATCAGTTGGTGAGACTTGCGCATGCTCACTCGGCGAACGTCGATGAGGCCCTGTTCGGCGGAGGAGCGTCTGCGGATATTCTCACGACCACCATCGAGACTCCGACTGCGGGATTCCTCCATGTGACGGCATCGGTCACGGTCTCGGGAACCACCTATGACGACTTCTTCTGCGAGATCGAGGTCGGGGCCACCACAACGCCCGGTTCGACGAAGTTCGGCGTCGTCGATGCTCCCGGCGGCACCCATACGAGCGGATACTTCGATATCTGTGCAACCAATGGAGTGACCATGGTTCCGGCGGGCACCCACACGGTCAAGTTCCACTTCGGTAATCGTGCATCAGCAGACCTCGATGACGCCGCCCTGTCCGTCATCTTCATCCCGTACGGAGCTACCGGCGCCGTCGGCTCACCATAAGGGGTCGCCCGCATCCGACCGCCGGGAGTCGTTCCCGGCGGTCGATGAGGGCCGGTCGAGGAAGCCGGCCATTGGACTGCCGGCGCTCGATCCGCCTAAGTTGAGGCCCGCCCCCACGACCGGAGGTGACCGGGTGACCCCCGACAATGGCCGCGTTCTCGAAGCCTCGAACCTGAGGAAGGTGTTCGGCGACCTCGTCGCGGTGGAGGATGTCTCATTCCACATCGGCGAAGGTGAGACGTACGGCCTGCTCGGTCCCAATGGCGCGGGCAAGACGACGACCATCTCGATGGTGATCGGCCTCCTCGAGCGCGATGGGGGTGAGGTCGTGGTCGCCGGGAACCCCGTCACGACCAAATCGACCACTGCGAAGGCGGCAATCGGCTACGTGCCCCAGGACATCGCCATCTATCCCGATCTGACGGCGAGAGAGAACCTCTCCTTCTTCGGTCACCTGTACGGGATGGGCGGGTCCGACCTCAAGCGACGCATCGACGAACTGCTGGAGGTGATCGGCCTCGCCGATCGTGCGGACGACCGGTCCGAGGAATTCTCGGGTGGCATGAAGCGGCGTCTCAACATCGGGATCGGCTTGCTCCATGGTCCCCGTCTCCTGATGCTCGACGAGCCAACCGTCGGTGTGGATCCGCAGAGCCGCAACGCGATCCTCGAGAGCGTCGAGCGCCTGTCAGGCGAGGGCATGGCGGTGCTGTACACCACTCACTACATGGAAGAGGCCGAGCGCCTCTGTGACAGGGTTGGCATCATCGATGAGGGTCAGATCAAGGCAGAGGGCACCAGGGCCGAACTGGTGAGCCTCGTCGGCCAGCGCGACAAGGTCTCGCTCGTGACGGCCGACCACGCCCAGGAGGTGGCCGAGGCACTGGCCTCGCATCCGGACGTCGTGGAGGTCTCGGGGAACGAGAGCGGCATCGACCTGCTCGTGAGCGGCGCCGCTGCCGCCTTGCCCGCGTTGCTGCAATTGGCTGCGGGTGCCGGGGCATCTGTGACGTCTGTGGAGGTCGTGGAGCCGAACCTCGAAGCGGTGTTCCTCCACCTGACCGGGAAGGCGCTGCGGGACTGATCATGCGGGCTGCCGCACTCATCATGCTCAAGGACCTGCGTCAGCGGGTGCGCGATAGGAGCATCTTCCTCTGGGGGATCATCGCTCCTCTGGGTCTCGCCGCGATCTTCAGCCTGGTGCTCGGCGGCATCACCGACACACAGAACCTCGACATCTCGTACGGAGTCGTCGACGAGGACGGCGGTGCTCAGGCCGCCCTCTTCATCGAAGAGGTGTTGGAGCCACTCAATGATGAGGGTCTGTTCACCATCGAGCCCATGGGCTCGGAAGCCGAGGCGGACCAGCGGACGGGCGACGGAGAGGTCGAGGCGACGTTCCTCCTTCCCGCCGGATTCAGTGATGCAGTGGGAGCCGGGCAGCCGGCGTCCATCCTGGTCATCGGCAACGTCGACAGCCCCACCTTCAGCCAGGTGGCCCGGTCCATCGCGGGCCAGTACGCAGGCCAGGTCAACACGATCAATGCCTCGCTGTTCACATACCTCGCCCTGTCGGGGGAGGCCCCCGACCCCGCCACCCTCGAACCGCTCGTCGGAGAGGTGCTCGCGGTCACGCCGCCACTCACGCTGGTCGACTCGGAAGCGGCATCCAAGCAACTGTCGGCGGCTACGTTCTACTCGGCGGCGATGGCGATCCTGTTCCTGTTCCTCACGGTCCAGTTCGGGGTGCTCGGCCTCCTCGAAGAGCGCCAGAACGAGACCATGCGGCGACTGCTCGCCGCTCCCATCTCCCGCCGCTCGATCATCTTCGGCAAGGCGCTGACATCGTTCGTCATCGGCCTGGCGAGCATGGCGATCCTGGTCATCGGCACCACGCTGCTGCTGGGGGCCGAGTGGGGGGACCCCCTCGGAGTGGCCATCCTCGTCCTGGCAGGTGTCATCGCAGCGATGGGGATCATGTTCGTGGTCACCGCTTTCGCAAAGACCCCGGAGCAGGCGGGCAATCTCCAGTCCATCATCGCCTTCGTGCTCGCCATGCTCGGTGGCGCCTTCTTCCCCGTTGCAGCCGAGGGAATCCTCGGACGCCTCAGCCTGCTGACCCCACATGCCTGGTTCTTGCGAGGGCTCGGTGATCTCGCAACAGGCAGTGGCGTCGAAGGAGCCTTCCCTGCGGCGCTCTACGTGGCGCTGTTCGGGATCGTCACCGGAGGGATAGCCCAGTTCCGCATCGGGAGAGTGGTGCGGCCATGAGGAAGATCCTCGCGATCGGGCGGGTCAACACGGTGCGGTTCCTCAGGGAGAAGTCGAACATCTTCTTCGTCTTCGTGTTCCCCATGATGATCGTGCTGCTGACCGGTATCGCCTTCGGGTCCGGATTCGACGCAAAGGTGGGTGTGCATGTCGCCGGCGACGAAGGGCCGCTCGCAACGCAATTCGTTACCGCACTCGACGACCTCGCCGACATCAGCGTGATTCGGTATGACGACCCCGATCGCATGCTCGATGCCGTGCAGCGGGGGTACACCGACGGCGGTGTGACCCTTCCAGAGGGGTATGACGAGGCTCTGGTGAGCGGGGGGACGGCTCAGGTCGAGTTCGTCTCTCGGCCCGATCAGGGTGCACTGCTCGTCCGGGAGTTGGTGCTCGAGGTCGTGACCGATCAGGCTCGTCCCGTCACTGCGGGCCGGTTCGTCGAGGGTACCGGTGCCGGGTCATTGGATGAAGCTTCGGCGTTCGCCGCAGCTGTGCCCGAGACGGTCACGGTGAAGTCACGTTCGGCGGGCGATTCGCTGTTCGAGGAGTTCGTCGATCTCGGCCAGTTCGACCTCGGCGCCAGCCAGCAACTGGTGCTGTTCATGTTCCTGATCTCCCTGGCCGGGTCTGCCGAGCTCATCCAGACGCGCAAACTCGGTGTGGCCCGTCGGATGCTCTCCACTCCGACGTCGTCGCGCACCATCCTCCTCGGCGAAACCGCAGGCCGCTACGGAGTCGCCCTCACCCAGGGTCTCTACATCATGATCGGGACGCTGCTCATCTTCCAGGTGGATTGGGGCGATCCGATCGGGGCGATCGCAATCGTGCTGGTGTTCGGTCTGGTGGGGACCGGCGCCGCCATGCTCATGGGGTCGCTGTTCAGCAACGACCAGCAGGCCGGCGGCCTCGGCGTCCTGATCGGGCTGGGTCTTGCCGCCATCGGTGGGGCCATGGCTCCCATCGAGATCTTCCCAGAGACGATGCAGACCATCGCCAAGTTCACCCCGCACTATTGGGCCATCGATGGGTTCGCCGAACTTGTCAGGCGGGACGGCACCATGGTCGACATCCTCCCGAATCTGGGAGTGCTGGCGGGCTTTGCAGCGGTTCTGCTGACGGTTGCATCCTGGCGGCTCCAGAAGGTGCTGACTCGCTGAGCGGGCTCTCGGGCGCGCAGACAGGCTCGCCCCCAATCAAGTCTCGGCTTGCCGCAATCTGAGGTTTGATGGGACCCGCTCCTCATCTGCGCGCGTTCTGAATAGGCTGACACACCGATGACCTCGCCACCGCAGCCATCCCAGCGCCTTCGATCCTTCCAGGTTCGTGAGGAGCCCAGGACCAGATACGGACTCGATGACGATCTGTTCGATCCGGCAGGACCTCTGGCGCTCGCCGACGCCGCAGCGGCGAGAGTGGCGGCGGGGGCGATCAACGAAGGCAGGGATGCTGCGCGCGTGCCCGAGATGGCCGTGTCGGGCGGCGATCTCCTGGCGGTGTCGCTCATCCAGGAGATCCTGCGAACGCTGATCGCCCGGCGGCGGGCAGGTGACGGAGGCGATGCTCTCGCCGACGCCGTCGATCGACTCGACCTGGCGATCCCACCGGGCGAGGTGTCCGACGTCCTGCTCAGATTCACCTCGGGCTACCCGCCGACGCCGGTCTATCGGGGCACCACCACGGCCGATGAGTTCGTTGCGATGGGAGAGGCCGACGATCGTGTTGCGTCGGTGGAGGAACTGGTACTGCTCCGCCTTGCGAACGAGAACCCTGCGTTCTCACGGGTGAGGGAGTTGTGCAGCGATGACGACCTCGACGGCACCGCATATTCCGATGTGATCAGGGAGTTGGAGGCCGCGTTCGCCGGCGACGGTTCCGACGGTGTGGGCGCACCGTCCTTCTTCGACACGCTCAGGGCTCCCTTTCTGGCCAGTCCCACCTCGCTGTCGGGGCAACTCGATTTCATCCGCAGCAACTGGGGAGACCTCCTCGGTGACCGGTTCGCCCCCCTGCTGCAGCAGATGCTGCGGGTGCTCGACGTCATCGGCGAGGAGCAGACCACCAGGGGCGGCGGTCCGGGCAGGCCGTCAGAGGTACTCGGTGCCTCCGACCTCCGCCGCGGCCGGGAGGAGTACGAACGGTTCAGCCAGGACGAGTCGTGGATGCCGAGCCTGGTCCTCATGGCCCGCTCCACCTACGTGTGGCTCGATCAGTTGTCCAAGAAGCACCAGGCCGATATCCATCGACTCGACCAGGTGCCGGATGCGGAACTCGACGCCCTCGCCGACGGAGGATTCACCGGTCTCTGGCTGATCGGGCTGTGGGAGCGGAGCAGAGCCTCGCGGCGCATCAAGCACCTGAGGGGCGACCCCGAGGCCGTGGCATCGGCGTATGCCCTCTACGACTATGAGATTGCCGCCGATCTGGGCGGACGTGAGTCCTACGAGGACCTGAGGGATCGGGCCTGGTCGCGGGGGATCCGCCTGGCGAGCGACATGGTGCCGAACCATGTGGGAATCGATGGCCGCTGGGTGGTCGAGCATCCCGATTGGTTCCTCTCGCTGCCGTATCCGCCCTATCCGGGATACGAGTTCGGCGGCCCCGACCTCTCGGAGGATCCCAGGGTGGCTATCCACATCGAGGACCACTACTGGGACGGCACCGATGCCGCCGTGGTGTTCAAGCGCTACGACAGGGAGACGGGCGACACCCGCTTCATCTATCACGGCAACGACGGCACATCGATGCCGTGGAACGACACTGCTCAGTTGGACTACCTCTCCGCCGAGGTCAGGGAGGGAGTCATCCAGACCATCCTCCACGTCGCCAGGATGTTCCCGATCATCAGATTCGATGCCGCGATGACGCTGGCCAAGCAGCACATCCAGCGGCTTTGGTTTCCCCCGCCCGGTCACGGCGGTGCCATACCGTCCCGCTCGGAGCATGGCATCACCGACGCCGAGTTCGAGGCGCTGATCCCCGAGGAGTTCTGGCGCGAGGTGGTCGATCGGGTTGCGGCCGAAGCCCCCGACACCCTGTTGCTCGCCGAGGCCTTCTGGATGCTCGAGGGGTACTTCGTGCGCACTCTCGGCATGCACAGGGTCTACAACAGCGCATTCATGCACATGACGGCGCAGGAGGACAACGCCAAGTACCGGCGGCTCATCAAGGATGTGATCGAGTTCGATCCCGAGATCCTCAAGCGCTTTGTCAACTTCATGAACAACCCGGACGAGGAGACGGCCGCCGTCCAGTTCGGGACGGGCGACAAGTATTTCGGCGTGGTGACGCTGATGGTGACCATGCCCGGCTTGCCGATGTTCGGGCACGGGCAGTTGGAAGGATTCCGAGAGAAGTACGGGATGGAGTTCAGGCGGGCGCGCTGGGACGAGCCGGTCGACCCGGGGTTGGGAGAGCGCCATCGGCGTGAGATCTACCCGCTGCTCCACAGACGGTGGCAGTTTGCCGAGGCCGCAGGGTTCCTGCTGTACGACTTCGAGTCCGACGGCGGGGGAGTGGACGACGACGTCTACGCCTATTCCAACATGGTCGATGGCCACGGGTCCCTGGTCCTGTTCAACAACAAGTACAAGGACACAGCCGGTCGGATCAGTGTGTCCTCACCCTTCGTCGACAAGGCCGGTGGCTCCGCAGCCACCACGAGGACCCTCGGCGATGGCCTGGGCCTCGAGGGTGGGGAGCACGACTTCCTGACCATGCGCGAGGTGGTGAGCGGACGGTGGCATGTGCTGCCCAGCAGGGCCATCGTCGACGGTGGCTTTCATATGCATCTCGGTGCCTTCGAGCACCGCGTCTTCATCGACCTCCATGAGGTCACCGATCACACAGGCGCCCATGCCCTGGTCGCGGACCGCTTTGCCGAGCAGGGGGTTCCCGATCTCGACGAGGCGCTCCTCGAGGTGAGGACAGGTCCGATGCACGCGGCCCTGGCGGCATTCGCCGATGCGGTGCGACCGGTCGGGGACGGTGAGGTCGACGCACCTGCGGCCCTGGTGGCGCTCGATGGGTTTGCAGCCGAGGCCGACGCCCTCGGGATGGATATCGCCCCATCATCAAAGGCAGTGATTGCCCAAGCCCTCGGTCGCCTCGCCGACGCTGAGGGCGACATC
>JABMPV010000264.1 GCA_013202595.1 bacterium | reverse complement strand
GGCCGAGGGCAAAGTCCTTGTGATCGTGCCCGATCTGATCTGCGTGCTGGAGGCCGACACGGCTGAGCCGATCACCACCGAGCAGATCCGTTACGGCCAGCGAGTTCGGGTCATGGTGGTGTCGACTCCCGAGATCATGAGGACACCCGGTGCTCTGGAGACGTTCGGGCCAAGAGCGTTCGGCCTGGATCACGATTTCACGCCGATCGAGGATCTGGTCCTCTAGGAGTCGGCGGTGGAATCGCCCCTCCCCGGGTGGTCCATCAGCGCCCCCGATCCTCGTCTTGTCTCTTCAGCTCCCTCCTGGCCTCGTAGAGACTCTTGCCCACCGCTCGCTCTTCGGCACGGCGGGACCGCTGATCTGCCCGCTTCTCCTCGTTGGCCAGTTCCTGCTCCATCCTCCGGTAGCTGTCGAGGCGGCGCTGATCGAGGTCGCCTGCCGCGATGGCAGTTTCCACGGCGCACCCCGGCTCTCCGGAGTGAGCGCAATCCCTGAATCTGCAGCCGGCCGCCAGATCCTCGACATCCGTGAACGTCGGAGCGAGGCCGGAGGAGGTATCTGCCAATCCCAGCGCCCGCAGTCCGGGCGTGTCGATGAGGACGCCGCCCGTGGGAAGCGGAGCCAACTCACGCGCGCTGGTGGTGTGGCGGCCCTTGCCGTCGATCACCCTGGTGGCGGCTGTGGCCATGCGCTCCTCACCGAGCAGGCTGTTGGCGAGGCTCGACTTGCCTACGCCGGACTCGCCGATGAGGGCGACCGTCGACCCGGCCATCATCGGGACCAGATCTACCACGCCGGAACCGGTCTCGTTGCTGACGACGATCACCTCGACGCCTGAAGCGGCACTCTCGATCTGTTCGAGCGCCGTTGTGAGCCCATCGCCATCATCTGAGACCAGATCGGCCTTGGTGAGGACGATCACCGGCCGTGCGCCGCTGTCGAAAGCCACCAGCAGCATCCGCTCGATCAGACCAGGCCGAACCGGTCGATCGAGACCGTGGACGATGAACACGATGTCGATATTGGCTGCGAGGGTCTGGGACCCCGTGGCCCTGGCGTTGAGCCGCTCGATGCTCGTCCGGCGGGGAAGGATGGCTGCAACCACCAGTCCATATCCCGGTTCATCGGTGACGGCCAGCCAGTCGCCGGTGACCGGGGGCCCGTCGGTGGATCCGGAGAGCAGGCGGCCGTGGGCCGGGCGGCACAGCATCTCTCCCACCTCGGTGGCGATCAGACAGCCGCCGCGTTCCACTCTCGTGACGCGCGCCGGCATCCGGGAAGGGTCGTTGAAGGGTTCGTAGGTTTCGGCAACCTGCCCGTCCCACCCGTAGGGGGTGAGGGCCGGTCGCTGCGGTTCGGGTACGCCGGTACCCGTGGATTGGCGTGATGACACCGTGGGCTCAACTCCGTGAGTCGAGGATGCTCCGGAAGGTGCCCACGGCCGTCAATCGGCCCCGGGCGGATAGCAGGGAGGGAGCATCCGGTTCGGGAAGGTCCTGAGGAGGGGCAAACGCGCCCAGGCGGCTGTGTCTCTCATACTCCCTCCCTTCCCGTTGGCGACGCACCGCAACCATAGCCACGACGCCGATGGTGGTGCTCTCTCCCGGTCCGGGCGGAGAGGAGTACCGTGTCAGAGGGCGATCACGCTGGGGGGCGCGAGTCGGCCTGACAAGGAACAGGTGGTACGCATGAGAGTGCGCTCACTGGTGGGTGTCGGAGTGATCATCGCGATGCTGGGTACGGCAGTGGGAGCGGGCGCCACCACACGGTTCAGAACGGCCCGGATCAGCGGGCCGGGGGCCACCGGTTGGGACACCACTCCCGCGGTGGCATGGAACCAGACAGCCAACGAGTACCTCGTGGTCTGGGCGGATGAGCGGGCTGAGGCAACCAGAGGACAGGACATCTATGGGCGGAGGATCGGCGCCAACGGAAAGCCGATTGGCCGGGACTTCCGTATCAGCGGTCCTCAAGCCACCAACGATGAGATAGGCCCGGCCGCCGTGTGGAACCAGACAGCCAACGAGTACCTGGTGGTCTGGGAGGAGTACCTGTTCTCGCAAGGTGCGTACGTCTACTCGGACATCCGGGGGCGTCGGGTCGGAGCCGATGGCGCCTTGATCGGGACGGGCTTCGAAGTCAACGCAAACGGTTCGCATCATCGGCACCCTGACGTTGCATACAACCCGGCCACCAACCATTACCTGGTCGTCTGGCAGGACTTCCGGAACTGGTCGACCAGCGACTGGGACATCTACGGCCGGCGGGTCAAATCCAATGGGCGGCCGGCAGGCGGGGACGTCCAAATGAGTGGAGTCGGCAACGGCAGGGTGCGGGAGAAGTATCCGGCGGTTGCCTATAGCGATTCCGCCCGGAAGTTCCTGGTCGTGTGGGAGCGATCAGACGGTGGCGACATCTACGCACAACGGGACGGTACCCAGGGCCAGCCGTTGGGTGGGGAAGCGCTGGTCAACGGACCGAAGGCCGACAATGCACGCAAGCCTGCCGTGGCGTGTAGTTCGACGAACAAGTGCCTTGTCACCTGGGTCGACAACCGCAATTCCGGGACACGAGGCACCGACATCTATGCGCGGCGGGTCCGGGCCGACGCTACGCCGATCGGCTTCGATTCCCGTGTCAGCGGCCCCAGGGCCGCAGGCAATGAGGGTTGGCCCGCGGTGACATGGAACCGAACGGACAACCAGTACCTCGTAGTTTGGGAGGACGATCGGAAATACGCGACCAGCGACGACGACACCTACGGGCGCGTCGTCGGGTCCGATGGCAGGGCGGTGGGCCTGGACTTCCGCATCGGCAACCGCAAGCCCTCTGGTTACCAGTACAGCCCGAGCGCGGTGACCTGGAACCAGACGGCCAACCAGTACTTCGTGGTGTGGGAGGACGATAGGAACGAGGCGGACCGCGGCCTGGACATCTACGGACGCCGCGTCTCAGGTTGAGAAGGATCGGATCGGGTGAACGCCGGTCCGCACGATCACACATCCGGAGGCGTCGAAGCGGTCCACTGCGCCCGGCATCGACGCCATCAGATGAATACCTCACAACCGACCGTGGTGGCCTCGATCGAGCACGAGTCCTGGTTGCGGCCCCCGTTGAGGAAGTCGGTGCCTGCCTGTCCATCCAGGGTGTCGTCGCCTCTGTGACCGAACAGCCGATCATCGTCGTCACCCCCGTAGAGGTGGTCGCTACCGGTGCCACCCTTGAGGACATCTGTGCCTGAGTCGCCGTAGAGGAAGTCTTTCTGATCGTCTCCCTCGAGGTAATCGTCACCGGGCCCACCCCAGATGCGGTCGAGACCGGCGCCTCCCGACAGGATGTCATCGTCGAGGTCACCGCGCAGGCGATCGTTGCCATGCCCACCCGTGACGATGTCACTGCCTCCACCACCCCGGACGATGTCCTTGCCGTCGTCACCCTCGATGATGTCGTCGCCCGGACCTCCCAGCAGCCGATCGGCGCCGTATCCACCGTCGAGTCGGTCGGCTCCGTCTTGCCCCTTGAGTTTGTCATTACCAGTGGCACCGATGAGGGTGTCGTCGCCGCGCCCACCGATGAGCGTGTCTCCGTCCTGGTTGCCGCAGATGGTGTCGTTGCCACCCAGGCCCATCAGGAGATCACTGCCGCTGAGGCCGAGGATGACGTCGTCGCCCGGCGTCCCGTTCAGGTGATCATCGCCGGTGGTGCCGATGATCGTCGGCGTCTTCCCATCGCAGGTGCCGCCACAGGTGATGCGGGCCAGGGAGACACCGGCGGCCGATCGATAGGAGACGGCCGGAACGCCGTCGGCTCCGATCTGCAGCGTGAGTGGGTGATGGAGCGAGGTCGCATCGACGGTGGCCGTCGCGACGACGCTGCAATCGGCAGTCGTGCAATCGGCCATCTGAAGAGCAGAGGCGGTGCGGTAGGCGACCAGTGCGAAACCGTCGGGTCCGATCGCGATCGATGGCCTCGTCGAAGCGACGGCTGAAGCGATGGTGATCGTCGACTTCGAGGAGCAGTCGGACGTCGAGCAGTCGGCCATCCGGAGGGTCGTGCCGACCCGGTAGGCGAGAATCGGGAAGCCATCCCGCCCGGCGACCATCGACGCTGCAGTTCCGGCGGATACCTCGACCCGGGTAGAGATGGCTGCCGAGCAGTCGGCAGCTGAACAGTCGGCGACCTTGAGTCCTCTGGTTCCAACCGAGAACACGATCGTGGGAAACCCGTCGGGGCCGGCGATCATGGCCGAGGTCTCGGCGGCGACGCCAGCGGCGTCGACCCTCACCACCGTGGCTGCGGAGCAGTCGGCCGTCGAGCAGTCGACCACGTTCAACCCGCGCTCTGTGTAGTAGGCGATCGTGGGAAACCCGTCCGGGCCGACGATCATCGAGGTGGCCCCTGCTGCAGCAGGGGTGATCGTGGTGATGGCGGCCGCCGAGCAATCTGCCGTCGCGCAATCAGCGAGCGTCAGGTGGCCTTCCGTGACGTAGCCGATGACCGGATACCCGTCGACGCCCATCGCCATTGATGAGAACGCACCCGTCTCGCCCCCATCCGGCCCGGCGTCCACCGTCGAGATCGAGGGAGCGGCGCAGTCGGCAGAGGTGCAAGCAGCGGCCACGAGATCGCCGCCGGACTGATAGGCGACGAACGGGAATCCGCTCGGCCCGGTGATCATGGAGACGTGCTTGCCGGGCACCGGGTCGATGATCGTGGCCGAAGGCGTTCCGTCGCACACCGGAACATCGGCGATCTCTCTCAGACGGGGGATCAGTTGCTCGAGATTCTCCCCCGGACACGCGGTGTCGCCTGCGGGAGCAGGCCAGTGATTGTGGGCCGAGATGGTGTCGACCAGGGCGCTGTCGCCCCACCTATCGTCGTGATGGACCACGGTGGCGAGGGCATCGAGTTCATGGCGGAGGACCGCGTCATCGAGTGTGGCCTGGAGGGTCGCGATCGCTGCCGCTGTGGGAACCGCCCGGTCGAAGTCGCCGAGGAGGGCAATGCCGATGTTCCCCTGATTGCGGTGATGCACGTGTCCGGCGATTACGAGATCGCCCGCGATGTCGAAAGCGAAGTCGCTCCCGTCGCCACCCGATCCGCAGCGGGTGCTTGGCGTACCGGACCATCTGCCTTCATAGATGCGGCCCGCTGCATCGATGAGATAGTGGTAGGCGATGTCACCCCATTCACGACCGAGTGTGTGGAACCGGTAGATCGCCCGCATGGTCGCGGCGGGATCGGGGTCGCTGTTGGCTGTCGCAGTGTGATGGACGGTGATCACCTGAGCGGGTGCCGTCGCCACGGGCCAGGTCTCGATACCGTCGATGAAGCGAATGGACTCGTCGGCGCCCCACTCGGCGCGCGAGACGCAGACCGGCGACCCGCCCGCTGGCGGGGGCGGAGAGGGATCATCAGCGATGGCCATCGCCCTGGCGGCGATCGCATGAGGTGGAATCCCCGTGATCTGATAGGCCCGGGCGCCGTCACCGACGATCAGGCTGCTCCCCCATTGGCCATCGGCCTGCGCTCCCTCGGCGGTGAGGGGGATCCATGGCCCCCACTCCCCCGCCATCTCGAAACGGACTGAACCGGAGGACGACGCGTCGAGCGTCGCTGTGTCCCACGTCACGCCGACGAAGCCGATCGGAAAGCCCGGCACGACCGGCTCGGCCTGGATCGGTCGGAGATCCGATGCGGGTTCGGCCGGACTCCCGGCGGCTGCACTGCTCCCGGAGAGGAGGAGCATGGCCACGGCGGATCCGAACAGAATCCGCCTGGCCGCAGTGCGTCTGATGCCGTTCGCCATAGCGCCTGCCGATAGCTGGGGTAGCGGCACCATCATCGCCGATGTCGCGCCTGATGGGGCGGATCGATACTGAGCTCCGGTACAGCAACGGGGCGCCCGGCACGGTTTCGCTCGCATCGCCGGCTCCGATCGTGTGGAATGGCGCAATGGCAGCAAGGGGGGATGACGGAATGCGGCGAACCCTCGGTTTCTACGCCGCGTTCACCATCAGCCTGGGCGCCATGATCGGGAGCGGGATCTTCGTCCTCCCCGGCCTGGCCTTCTCGCTCGCCGGTCCTGCTGCCGCACTGGCCTATGCGCTGGCCGGCATGGTGGTGATCCCCGCCGCACTCAGCCAGTCGGAGATGGCGACCGCGATGCCTGAGTCCGGCGGCACCTATCTCTATGTGGACCGGGCCATGGGGCCCTTGATGGGAACCATCGCCGGATTCGGTGTGTGGTTCAGCCTGGTGTTCAAGGCGTCGTTCGCCCTGGTGGGATTGGGGGCGTACCTCGCGTTGTTCGCCGACTTCCCGGCGAAGCCCTTTGCCCTGGCGATGGCCGTTGTGATCACCGTCGTGAACCTCGTGGGTGCCCGCCACAGTGGCGTAGTCCAGAGGGTGCTGGTGACACTGGTGATGGCGACCCTCGGGTTCTTCCTGATCTCCGGATCACAGCACGTCGACACCGGGCAACTCACGCCGTTCCTTCCCGAGGGGTTCGGTGGTCTGCTGGCCGCCGCCGGACTGGTTTCGGTGTCGTACGCCGGGGTGATGAAGGTGGCGAGTGTCGCTGAGGAGGTGAAGCGCCCCAGTTGGACCCTTCCGAGGGCGATCCTCATGAGCACGCTGCTGATGGTGGTGCTCTATCCCGTGATCATGCTGGTCATCATCGGCAATTCGGGAGGCATCGATCTGACCAAGTCGGCCACGCCGGTGACCGACTCCGCCGGCACGTTCCTCGGATCGGTGGGCGTGGATCTGATAGCCGCCGTGGCGGTGCTGGCCCTGATCGGAGTGGCCAACGCAGCTCTCCTGGCTTCATCTCGATATCCGCTGGCCATGGCACGGCGAGGTCTGGCGCCGGCCGGCCTCCAGAGGATCGGGGCGCGATCGGGGACGCCGATCGTCTCGATTCTGTTCACCAGCGGGGTGCTGATCCTGCTGATCGCAACGGTGCCGATCCTGGAGTTGGCGAAGCTGGCGAGTGCGTTCCAGTTGCTGGTGCTGGCGCTCGTCAACGTCGCCGTGATCGCCTTCAGGGAGGGAGGACTGCGCTGGTATCGGCCGACCTTCCGCTCACCGTTGTACCCGTGGATGCAGATCGCAGGCATCGGCGGGTCGATCGTCCTGATCACCCAGATGGGGCTGATCCCGCTCCTGGGTGCTCTCGGGATTCTCGGCGGCGGCATCGCTTTCTACCACGGGTTCGGCCGCTCGAGGGCGAGTCGGGAGAGCGCGTCATTGGACGCACTGCGAGTCCGCAACAACAGCCGGTTGGTGGCCATGACGGAGATGGCGCTGGCCGACAGAGGGGTGGACCGAATCCTGATTCCCGTCTTCGGTGATCTGCAGCCCGCCCGCCAGCGCGACCTGGTGCGCGTAGCCCGGCACCTGGCATCTCCCGATGCAAAGATCGACATCGTGCGGTTCTCTGCGGCCGAAGAGGCGGCGGAAGTCCGGGATCCGTCGGAGCGCGTGGTGGGCTCCACGGACGGACCTCTCGTGCGCACCGGACGGGTGGTCTCCAACGACATCCGGGGCGCCGTCAGCAACTACGTGTGGGATCGCGGCGTGGATCTGGTGCTGGCCGAGATGCCCCAGGATCTGCATCAGGCGCGCTCGGTGGTGCGCGACCTCAAGTGGCTGCGCGACAACCTGCCGTGCAACACCATCTTCCTGCGAAACAGGAACCTGGAGGATCTGCAGAGCATCGTGATCATGGGTTCGGGTGGCCCTTTCGACGTGCTCAAGATCAGCCTGGCCAGCCGGATCGCCGAGGCGGAAGGCGCAGCCATCCGATTCGTACATGTGGTCAATGAGGAAGCCACCGAGGCCCAGATGGGAGCCACCCGGGCGTATCACACCAAGCTCGACGAATTGACCGCCGTGGACACCGAGAGCGAGATCGAACGGGCGGAGAATCTGGTTGTGGCGCTGACGAGCCTGGCGCGAGGCGCCAATCTGGTGGTCCTGGGATCCGCCGCACAGAGGTACCGCATGTTCAGCGACCTCGCAGACCGCATCGCCGAACAATTGGATTGTCCGGTCCTGTTGGTACATGCCACCGATTCGCATCGCCGGACCATGGTGGGCGGATGGCTGGAGCGGTTCATCTACTAGCCCGTTATGGCCGAGGTGTGCAGTTACACCACGGCCGTTCGACGAGAGGCTGGATGCGCATTCGAAGGATGGGCCATGACGGCTGTCCGAGGATCCTCGCCGGATGACGAAGGGAATCTCATCGCTGAGATCCCCGGCGGCACGAGAGACCCCTTCGGGGTGTTGCATTGAGACTTCGACCTTCGCTATTGGCGTATACCATCGCTCCGGATATCCTGCTTTCGGACACATCAACGCCGAGTGTGCAATGCACGTGAGGGACCCTGGGATTCCCGATTCCTCACTTCCGGATGGACATCCGGTCTCGGTAATCGACCTGAAGGAAGTACCCGTGAGTGGATTGGAAATCACCGCCGCGCTCGTTGCGGCAATTGCCGGAGGAACCGGCGGATTCATGATCGTCCGGCGACTCGGACGCGACTGAGGCAATCGAGTCGACCCATGAGCCCCTCTCATGATGAGAGGGGCTCATGCGCGCCCGGAAATAGCCAGGTGGTGAGCCGGACCGACCGGAGCCGCAAGGGACATCGGGGAGGACACGGAGTCCGCAAGTGATGCCCGGATCCGCCATGGTCCAGGTCGGGCCAGCGGTGGCTGGACCTCCCGATCCGCCATCGGTAGAGGAGGAAGTGTGGGCCGGTAGGATCGGCAGAGGCCCAGAGTTGGCAAGGAAAGGTGCGCCACGATGCCGATGACCTCCAGGAAGCGGGTGCTCGCCTGCATCAACCACGAAGAGCCGGATCGCGTACCGATCGTGCTGGGTGTCAGCAATGCAACCGGCATCAAGATGGAAACGTACCGCACCATCAAGGCGTTGATCGGCGTCACCTCTGAGGACCAATACATCTACGACTGGCCCGAACTCGGGACCGCCGATCCGGACGAGGAGACGATGGTTCGTCTGCGGACCGATGTTCGCGGGGTGCTGGATCTGGAGCCGGCCGATGTGCTGGCGTGGAATCGGGATCGAGAGCCGCACAGCGACTACATCAACTCGTGGGGTTCGGGGGCCAGGGAGGTGTCTCCCGGTGAGTGGTTCCCGATGGTGGAGCCGCTGGCAGAGGCCACGACGATCGAGGAGATCGAAGCGTTCCCGTGGCC
>JABMPV010000263.1 GCA_013202595.1 bacterium | reverse complement strand
CGTGGACGCACTTCACCGTGCGTCGAGGACGAGGACACAGCCGGGGGCGTCATCTGGCCGTCGTGAACGCGGCAAACGTTTGTGGTCGGGGCACTAGGCAACCGAGAAGAGAACGCGAGTCCGGTGAAGTTTCGACAGAGGTCCCGAGGGAATGAAACGCTCGCCGTCTACCTGGCCTGGGCTGACCTCCCCAAGGCGTCTCGATTTGACTACACCGACACCCGAGCCTGGAAGGAAATGGTGGGAAGATAGCGACAATGGACCCGAGGGTCTCCTGACCCCACTACCTACCCGACGTGCCGAACTCTCGAGACATCCCGGGGTGGATGCGCGCAAATACCACCTGGTTGTTCGGTACACAGCACGGACAGGCCCCCTTTGCGGTCCGACCAGGTCGGCCCGCGTTTCCCCCGCTCCGCGGGGCAACAGAAGAGGAACACGCCTCCCATGAGACATTGGCATGGAAACCGCGGGCGATCCGGGCGGCGCCCGGCGCTCACACCGTGATGACAGTCTTGCCCTGGGTGTGCCGTTCACCCAGGTACTCGATGGCTTCCGCAATGTCGCTCAACGGGTAGGTCCCGTCGATGACCGGCTTCATCTTGCCCGCCTCGATCAGGTCCTTGAGGACGACCAGGTCCTCCTGGTTGGACCGGGCGATGAAGGTGCGCATCGTCTGACCGATGAACGGCGACAGCATCATCGCCCTCATGCTGCGCCCTGAGCCCATGAGCCAGCGCCCGCCGGATCCGCCTCCGATCACAAGTGTTCCCTTCGGGGTCAGGACACTCCTGAGTTCCGACAGCGAGCGATTGCCTGCCATGTCGAGGATGACGTCGTAGCGCTCTCCCCTGTCGGTGATCTCCTCCCTGGTGTAGTCGATGACGGCGTCGGCGCCGATCGACTGGACAAGGCCGATGCTCGGGGTGCTGCACACCGCGGTGACGTGCGCTCCCAGCGCCTTGGCGATCTGGACGGCGAAGGTGCCGACGCCTCCCGATGCGCCGATGATCAGCACCTTCTGGCCCGACTGGAGTTCGCCCTTGTCGCGCAACCCCTGCAGGGCGGTGAGGGCCGAGGTCGGCACGGCTGCAGCCTGTTCGAAGGAGAGATTGGCCGGCTTGGGAGCCAGGGAACGCACGTTGGCGGCAGCGCGCTCGGCCAGAGCACCCTTGCACATGCCGAACACCTCGTCACCGGGTGCGAAGCGGGTCACGTCCTTGCCCACCGCCTCGATCGTCCCTGCGATGTCTGATCCGGGGACGGCACTCTTCGGCGCGCGAAGGCCGTACCCCATCATGCGGATGATGTAGGGGAGGCCCTCCACCACCAGCCAGTCACCGATGGCGACCGATGCCGCCTGGACCTTCACGAGCACCTGGTCGTCGCCGATCACCGGGTCGTCGACATCTCTGAGTTCGAGCACTTCACGAGGCGGCCCGTAGGCACTCTGGACTATTGCCTTCATCGGTCCCTCCTGATCGGTCGTAGGATCTCCGGCCCTGCGAGGGTACCCCCGTCACCCGGAGTACCCGGGCCTGGCCAGACGCGCCAATAGGCATTCTCCACGCGTCGGGCCTCGCACAAGCCGATGACCTGGTGGAACACGACCCGGCCGTCTCCGACGGGGTCGTCATCGCCGAAGTGCACCCCACCCGACACATGCCGCCGGGATTGCTCCCGGCAGCGTGTCATCGTCACCCAGTCTGTCTGAGGTCCCGGCGCTCGAAGGCGAACACCGCTACCCCTATCAGCACCACTGCAATGGCCGCCAGCACGCCGGCGTGGCCCCAATGCATGCCCGTGTTGAACGGGTCACTGGTGAGGTAGTAGTAGAAGGGTGTCCATCGGGCGAGACCGGCGAGGCTGTCGCTCAGCGGTAGATAGGCATTGAGGACTAGGAACGCCAGCGCCAACCCGGCCGTACCGAACATCGCGATCCTGGTCCGGCCGGTGGCGGCGCCGAGAGCCAGGGCGAGCGCCCCGAACACGATCGACAGCAGCGTCAGCAGGACACAGGTGGCTGCGATGCCGGCCATGCTCATGCCGAGTCCGGCGATGAGCGAGCCGAGAGCCGTCCCGACGAAGGAAAGGATCCCCACCACAACGGCGGCGATCACCATGGCCGTGGTCTTCTCGAACAGCACCCTGGTACGTCCGATCGGGTTGGTCAGCAGCAGTCCCATGGTCCGGTTCGCCTCTTCACCGGCAAGGGCCTTCGATCCCATCACTGCCGTCACCGCGATGGCGGCGATCGGAAGGGTGAGGCTGAACATCTCACCCTGGAACCAACCCTCGGGGGTCGACATGTCGGCGTATCCCACCATCGCCAGCAGTCCCTCCGGCAACTGGTCCACGAAGTCCTTGAGGACATCATCGATGAGCAAGAAGAACGGGCCCATCACCGCACTCATCAGGAGGGCGATGTAGCCCACGGAGATGAGCAGGGTCTGGTGATCGGAGAGCGCCTTGGCGGAGACACTCGAGACCCGTGCCGAGCCTGCGAGCCGCTCGATGACCTTCTTCGTGAAGCGGTTCTCTCGCAGCCGGTCGATGAGGGTGACTGCCACACCGTGCCCGCGCAGGTCGCGCCGTTCGAGTCCGACCAGGGCCACCGCGCCGAGCACAGCCGACAGGCCGAGCAGCAGGCCGAGATTCCCCCACTGGATCCCGTTGACCAGCGGCGTTCCCGCCTCGTAGTAGTGCCACGGGAACACCTTGGCGACGCTCTCGAAGCCCTCGACGAACGGGAGCAACCCGACGGCGAAGAACGACAGCACCATGAACCCGGCCGTCGCCCCCGAGGCGAGGCCCCGCTTCCCGGTCCAGGCCCCGATTGCGAGGGCGAGGAACCCATGGAACAGAGCGATCACGAACATATGCACCATGAGCGCCTCGATCTGGCGGCCACCGATGTCCACAGAGAGGATCTCGGGCACCACCCTGCCGAGGCCCCACAAGAGGAGCGTGCCGGCGGCCACGAGCACCACCGTCGACGCCATCTTGGAGAGCAGCACCTGCGTTCTGCTTCGGGGATTTCCCAGCAGCAGGCCGATGGTGCCGTTGCGCTCCTCACCGGCGATTGACGCCGCCCCCATGGAGAGGGCGAGCGACGCCAGGGTCAGCGCCCCGTACGACGAATAGATGGCCCCGTAGGCGAGTCCGCTGGCATCGGCGTTCTCGCCGATGTTCATGAGGGACCGCATCGCCTCGGGAAGGTTGGAGTACACGGACAGGTCGACATCGCGGTAGACCGCCATGCCGAACAGCAGCATGAGGCCGAGGCTGCCGGCCGCTATGGCCACCCCCTTCCAACGGTCGAGGACCGTCTTGGTGAAGACGTTGGCGAGCATCAGGCAGTCACCTCCTCGTCCCGGTAGTAGGTGAGGAAGATCTCCTCGAGATCGGCTTCACGAGTGGTGATGTCGACGATGTCGTATCGGTCCGAGATCGTCCTCAGCAGTGCATCGATGGTGCCGTCGAACGACAGCACGGCGTGATGGTTGGTCACTTCGACGTCGCGCACGCCCTCAACGGAGCGGAACACGTCCGGGTCCACCGGCGAGGCGAACTCGAACTCGATGCGGCGCATCGCCTTGCTGCGCAAGGCGGTGACGGTCTCGACTGCCACCAACCGCCCGTGGCGGATGATCCCCACACGGTCGGCAACCCGCTGAACCTCCGACAGCGTGTGGCTGGAGAGGAACACCGTGCGGCCCTCTGCGGCCACCTCGCGCATCATCGCCTGGAATTCCCTCTGCACGAGAGGGTCGAGGCCGGAACTCGGCTCGTCCATGATCAGCAGGTCGGGCCGGTTCATGAATGCCTGAATGAGGCCGACCTTCTGACGGTTGCCGGATGACAGGTCGCCCACCTTCTTGGTGAGGTCTGCGTCGAGTCGATCGGCGAGATGGTCCACGTAGTCCCAGTCGACGCCACCGCGCAGGTTGGAGAAGTACGTGAGCGTGTCCTTGCCCGTGAGGTTGGGGTACATAGCGAGGTCGCCGGGGACGTACCCGATGTGCTTGCGGATCTCGACGGACGCCTCGCGGGCGTCCAATCCCAGGATGGACGCGCTGCCCGCGGTCGGGCGGATCTCATCGAGGATCGTACGGATGGTCGTGGTCTTGCCCGCTCCGTTTGGGCCGAGGAAACCGAAGATCTCTCCCCGGCTGACGTCGAGATCCAGGTCGACCAGAGCATGTACGTCTCCGTAATGCTTGGTCAGTCCTTCGATGTGGATGGCAATCTGGTCGTTCATGACTGTCCTTTGGTGATGTCTGCGTCCTGCCCGGCCGCGGCGACCGCTGCCCGGGCCTGCGATGCGAACTCCTCCGTGAAGAGGCCTTCGCCGAGAATCTCGTAGATGGGTTTGAGGTAGGTGGTGATGGTCGAGTCCACCGAGACGTTGGGGTCGGTCAGATCGACACCGAGCAGTCGTTCGAGATGGCGATGCAGCACGAGAGCGCCCAGCGACCACATCGCCAGGACGACCGCCCGCGCCCTCGGATCGTCCGAAGGCTTCAGCATCCCCGTCTCCACCCCCAGCGCCAAGTACCCCTCGGCGTCGGCGATGAGATCGTCGATGAGGTTGGCCACGGCCGGGGTGTCGTCGTGCAACCGCCGGGCCAGGTAGGCGACCATCGGTCCGAACTGGGACTGCCTGAGTGCGCCGAGCAGATCGAGACCCGGGCCCTGATCCACGGCAGCGCTCTTGTAATCCCTGATGGTGGCGGCGACATGCTCGTCACACGCGACCAAGAGGCCCTCCATGGATCCGAAGTGGTGCATAACCAGGCCCGGCGACACTCCTGCTGCCGTCGCCACCTTGCGGGCGGTGGTCTCAGCCAGTCCATGGTTGGCGACACACTCGATGGCACCGTCGCGAATCCGCGCCTTCGCCGTGCGGTCATCAGATGAAGAGGATGACCGTGCTGAACACATGTTCAATATGTTAGACGAACGTTCAGTCCGGGTCAATACCCGTTCGAGAGGTCATCGGTCCTCAGTAGTCAGTCCACTTCCCGCACAACCTCCGACCGACTACTGATGACTGACAACTACAGGAGAGGGATGACTTCCTCGGCCGTGAGGCGGACGGTCTCATCCACACGATCGGTCGGCATCGGGAACAGCGCTACGCAGTCGGCGCCGATCTCGTGGAAGTCGCGGATCTTGGCAGCGCACTCTTCCGGCGTCCCCGAGATGGTCAGGTCCTCGACCCAGGAGTCGGGCATTTCGGCTGCGATGGTCTCGGCCCCACCCCTGGAGAGCATGTCGGCGAGCAACTCTGACGACCCGTGCACATTGGTGAGCGTGTTGGGCCCGAACGACTTGTAGAACGACAGTGGCCCCCGCACGGCCTGCTTGGCTGCGGCGCCGTCGTGGTCCACCGAGTAGATGGCGAACACCGTGATGCGATGGTCGTCGGTACGGCCCGCCGCGGCCCGGCCCTCGTCGATCCGCTCCCTGGCGTACTGCACGTACTTGTGGCT
>JABMPV010000262.1 GCA_013202595.1 bacterium | reverse complement strand
GTATGTAGTCCTGGACGAAGTTGGTGAGCCAGCCGTCCTTGCTGAAGGCTTCATCGAGGCCGTCACCGAGGTCTTCGAAGGCCTTTCCGACGTCCTTGGCGGCCTCGGCCGTCCACTTGCCGACCTCTTCGGCTGCATCACCGATCGCGTCGGCGACGTCCTCGACGACGTCGATGACTTCCTCGACGGCATCCGACACGAAATCGACTACGTCATTGACGGCGTCTTCGATGAAATCGAAGAATCCCAAGGTCGGCTGCCCCCCATAGAAGAGCGGCAGGTTATCAGGCCCAGCCCGGGCTGCACGGAGGTTCCCACTAGCCTGCCTCCATGATCCAAGCACCCGGCGGCCGTACGGACCTCGTAAAAGTCACCTATCCCGACCCCCTGTTCCGGCCGATTCCGATCTTCACCGTCGAGGTGCCGCCGGAATGGGTGATCTCCGAGTTCCCCGATGCTCTGTATGTGATGGGGCCGGCGGCGGATGCTCCCGGGTACTGGACCAATGTGATCGTCCGCCATGAACGGATGGCCAGAGGGACCACGCTCGAAGCCGTCGCCAAGGTCACGTGGGACAACCTCAAGGCGGACTTCCCGGATGCGACGATCAAGGACCAGCGCGTCGTCCTGTTCGAGAGCTTGCACCATGTGCGCGAGGTCGAGTTGACCATTCCGGATGAGGACGGACCGGTCACCCGCGTGGACTCGTTCGTGTTCGGGCCTGTGGTCGACCAGCCGACCGTGGACCTCTTCCAGTTCACGTTCCTGAACCCCTCGGCCGCAGGCGACGAAGCGCAGGCGCTGCACGCCAAGATCCTCGAGTCGCTCCACTTCTCCGAATAGGCAAGCGTCCGGGACGGGCCAATCGATGTCGGCGTGACGCCTGTCCCGCCACAGGGCGCGTAGGTTCTTCTGCATGGAACTCATCGAAGTGCCCTTTTTCATGGGCGAGCGGATGCACTCACTGAAGCCACCGATACCGGGGGTGACCCTCGATCCCGATCTGCCGGAGGGATCCGCACCAGAGCGGATGGCCGTCCTCAACAAGGCGGTGGCCGATGCGGTGGCAGCAGCGAACGACCCACCGATGGTGTGGGCCGGCGACTGCCCGACGGTGATCGGCGTGCTGGCCGGACTGGAGCGGCGCGGGATTTTCCCGCACCTGTACTTCTTCGACGCCCACGGCGACTTCAACACCTGGGAGACCAGTCCTTCGGGCTTTCTCGGAGGGATGCCGCTTGCCATGCTGACCGGCAGGGGAGAGCAGACCATCGTGACCGGTGCCGGCCTCACCCCGCTTCCCGACGACAGGGTGACCCTGGTGGATGCCCGGGATCTCGACCCGGGAGAGGATGACGCCGTCGCAGCCGCCGGGATCCGCCACCTCACCGTGGAGCAGGTGGCCCGATCCATTCCCGGTGGACCACTGCTGGTCCACGTCGATGTCGATGTGGTCGACCCCGCAGAGATGCCGGGTGTCAACTACCCGGCACCGGGAGGCCCCGGTCTCGCCGAGGTCGCAGCGGCCGTGGCGGCGCTCGGCGCCACCGGTCGGGTCGTTGCTGCTTCGATGTCGTCGTGGAACCCTGCCCTCGACGGAGCAGACGTGGCCGTCGATGCCACGGCGCGGCTGTTCGCATCGTTGCTCGGCTGAGTGCGCGCCTGCGCGTCGAGTGGCTACCGGCCCGATGGATGGGCTGCGATCTTCGATACCCAGATCAGGGCGTCTCGCGTCTCATCGTCGAGATCGATCGGCGCGGGGAGCGGGACCTGCGATGCGAGCACGCCGGGTGACTCGGGTGTGAACGAACCCCCGATCCGTTCCAGGATGCTGACCATCCTGCGGTTCTCTCCGAGAGCGAGCGCGGTGAGTCGGACGATGCCGTGATCGTGAGCGACCGCCGTCAGGGCATGGACCAGCAGTGTGCCGACGCCCCGGTCCTGGCTGTCGTCGGCGACCACAACGGCGAAATCGGCGACGTCCGGGTCGGCGGCGAGCCGGACGAACCGGGCCACGCCCATGCCTTTGATCGCGCCGTCCTCCGATCTCGTCCCGGCCACCCACGCGAAGTGATTGACGTGGTCGATCTCGGTGAGGTATCTGATCTGACGGGAGGACAGACTGTTCATGGGCGCCAGAAAGCGCTGGTACCTGGTCTGCTCCGAGAGCCTTCCGAACCCCTCGATCAGCGCGGACTTGTCGTCGGGGTGGATCGGCCGCAAGCCGACGGGGAACCCATCGAGCGACAGCCACACCACGTCGCGCTCGTCGCGGGGCAGTGGCGAATCCGGTGGGTGCCCTCTCGGGTCACCCACCAGGGTGATGCTTCGTGCCGGCCTCATCCGCCGGCCGATTCGTCTTCTTCCCTGGCGAGCTCGCGTCGCAGGACCTTGCCGACGAACGTCCTCGGGAGCTCATCGCGGAACTCGACCTGCTTGGGCACCTTGTAGCGGGCCAGTCGCTCGCGGCAGAACTCGATGATCTCGTCCGCGGTGGCCGCCGCCCCCGGCTCCAGCACCACGAACGCCTTGGCCCGCTGATCGGCGGAGCCGGTCGGCACGCCGATGACACCGGCCTCGATGATCGCGGGATGCTCCACCAGGACGTCCTCGATCTCCCGGGGGTACACGTTGAAGCCGCCGGAAGCCAGGATCATGTCCTTCTTGCGGTCGACGATGCGGAAGAACCCCTCTTCGTCCATCACGGCCACATCGCCCGTGTGGAGCCACACCGTTCCAGCGTCGTCGGATCTGAGTGACGATGCGGTGTCCTCGTCGCGCTTCCAGTATCCCGACATGATCTGCGGCCCCGAGATGCACATCACGCCGCGCTCGCCCGGCGCGACCCCGGTGGTCTCCGTCTCCTCGTCGAGGATCCGGCAGTCGGTCTCGGGCAGGGGAATGCCGATGGATCCGACCCGGTCCTCTCCACCCAGCGGGTTGCAGTGGGTGATGGGGGAGGCCTCGCTCAGACCGTATCCCTCCACCAGGCGACCCTTGGTTGCATCCTGAAACCGCCTCTGGATCTCCGGAGGCAGCCCGGCTGCGCCTGAGAGACACTGCTTGATCGACGAGAGGTCGACCTTGCCTGCAGCCACCTTCGGGTGGGTGAGGATGGCCGAGTAGAGAGCGGGCACGCCGGGGAACAGGGTGGGGCGATGCTTGGAGATCACACCGAGCAGACCGCCGATGTCCCGGGCATCGGGAACGATCACCTGGCTGTAGCCCCGATCGATGGAATGGTTCATGCACACGGTCATGCCGTAGGAGTGCGACAGGGGAATGGCCGTCAGCATCACTTCGGCGCCCTCGACGAGACCGGTCGACCATGCGGCACCCTGCATGCTGTTGGCAACCATGTTCCTGTGGCTCAGAGTGGCGCCCTTGGGGAGTCCGGTGGTCCCGCCCGTGTACATGAGCACAGCAGGATCCGTCGCCCTGACCGGTACGGGCTCCGGCTTCTCCGGCGCAGCGGCCATCACCTCTTCGAGCCACTCTGCGTTCGATACTTGCGACAGGTCGGCGCGGTGGCCGCCCTTCTTCTCCTTCAGGAGGCCGAACAACAGCCGCTTGAGCCCCGGCAGCGCCTCCTTGATGCTGGTCACGATGACCCGTTCGATGTCTGTCGCCGGCAGAGCGCCTTGCACCCGGTCCCACATCATCGACATGCAGATGGCGACCTTCGAACCGGCATCGCGAGCCTGATGGGCGAACTCGGCGGCCGTGTAGAGGGGATTGGACGGAACGACGACGGCGCCGCAACGCCAGATGGCCTCGTATGCGAGCACCACCTGCGGGCAGTTGGCCATGAACACAGACACCCGGTCGCCCGGCGCCACACCTCTTGCCTGAAGTGCGGCCGCGAGCCGGTCGACGGAGGCGTCGAGCTCGGAGAAGGTCGTCACGCGATCGAAGAACACCAGAGCCGTCTGGTCGGGCCTCTTCACGGCCGTGCGCGTCAGCAGTTCATCGAGGCAGACATCGGGGATGTCGAGAGAGGTCGGGACCCCTGTGTCATAGTGCCTGTGCCACGGGCGTGGCTCCATCGCTCCTCCTTGATGCGGAATCCGACCTCATCCTGTGATGTGGGGTCTCGCGTGACCAGGGGGCGAAGGCCCCAAATCATCGGGAACCACCCGGGTCCCCGAGTCGTTGGCTTCTCTACGCGGGAGTCAGACTGGGAGGACCATGACAGGAACCGAACGGAAACGTACCGGCGCGGTCGGCGTGGTGGCTGCAGCCCTTGCAGTCACCCTCCCGGAGCTGCTCGCCGGATTGGTCGATTCGGTGCCGTCCCTGGTCATCGGCGTCGGCGGCTTCGTGGTCGACGTCGCTCCGCCGGTCGTCAAGGACGTTGCGATCTCCCTGTTCGGGACGTCCGACAAGGCAGCGTTGTCCATCGGGATCGCCGTGCTGGTCCTGGCCATCGGGTGGTTCACCGGAATCGCAGCCCGCCGGGACTTGCGCATCGGAATCGCCGTCTTTGGTGTGTTTGGGATCGTCGGCATGCTGGCCGCGGCGCGAGAGCCTGAGGCATCATTGCTGACGGCCACTCTGGCCGCGGCCATCGGTGTGGCGGCGGGCATTGGGTCACTCGTCGTGTTGCTGAAGGTGCTCGGTCCCTCTGTGGACCCGGCTGCCGAACTGGCCACCGACGATTCCGGTCGCCGCAGGTTCCTGGCACTCGCAGGCGCGGGCGCCGGCGTGGCCGTGGTGTCGGGCGTCGTCGGGCGCCGGCTCATCTCATCGGTACCCGAAGCGCCGCCCATGACGTTCCCCACTCTGTCGGACCCGCTCCCGGCGATCGGCATCGGCCAGGGCTTCACACTGGCGGGCATGTCGCCCATCGAGGTGCCGAGCGGAGAGTTCTACCGCATCGATACGGCGCTGGTCATCCCCCGAGTGGACACGACGGAATGGAACCTCAGGGTGCACGGCCTGGTTGAACGTGAGCTGAATCTCACGTATGAGGATCTGCTGTCGAGAGATCTCGTCGAAAGGTGGGTGACGTTGTCATGCGTGTCCAATCCGGTCGGCGGTGACCTGGTCGGCAATGCTCGCTGGATCGGGGTGCCGCTGACGGACATCCTGGATGAAGCGGGCGTCCTCGCCGGAGGAACACAAATGGTGGGAAGGTCCATCGACGGCTGGACGGCCGGTTTCCCGACCACAGCGGCCTACGACGGCAGGGACCCGCTGATAGCGCTCGGCATGAACGGCGAGGTCCTGCCGCGGCGCCACGGCTATCCGGCCCGCCTCGTGGTCCCCGGTCTCTACGGGTTCGTGTCTGCGACGAAGTGGATCACAGAGATCGAACTGACCGGGTGGGACGACTTCGACGCCTATTGGATCAAGCGTGGATGGTCGAAGGAAGCTCCGATCAAGACCCAGTCGCGCATCGACGTGCCTGGAGATGGCAGCGCCGTTGGGCCGGGCCCGGTACCGGTCGCCGGGGTGGCCTGGGCCCCAACTCGCGGAGTGGATCGGGTCGAGATAAGAGTCGATGGCGGGGCGTGGATCGATGCGGAGGTCACCGAACCGCTGTCCGATGATGCCTGGATCCAATGGCGGACCGATGTCGAGTTTCAGCCGGGCGACAGGCTGATAGAGGTCAGGGCGACCGATGGAAACGGAGTTCCACAGACACCGGAGGAGAGGTCCGCGCGGCCCGATGGAGCCTCCGGATACCACCGGGTGAAGGTGTCGGCTCGGTGATACCGGCCCTCAATTGGCTACATTTCAATCTCGGTAGCTAGAGAAAGGGCACGTAGATGCTCAAATTGGGAGATGAAGGGGTAGAGAGACTTCAGCGTCGCCTCGCACGCGCCGGATTCGATCCCGGGCCGGCCGACGGCGTTTTCGGCCCGAAGACCGACGCAGCGGTCCGTGCGTTCCAGGCGGCCCAAGGTCTTCAGGTGGACGGAATCTTCGGACCCGAATCGCGCAAGGCCATGAAGGCGCTCCTTGCAGATCCGGAAGACGAGACCCGCGGCAGGGGCAGGGGCAAGTGCAAAGGCAAAGGCAAGGCCGAGGACGAGGAGCCCAGCAAGGGCAGCGCGAAGAGTGCTGCCGAGCAGGCGTTCTTCCAGGGGGCACCCGCAGCAACGGATGACAGCGACGACGGCGGAAACGCACCGCTGTAGCCGATCAGACTCTCGTACGCGGCGCCCTTCGGGGCGCCGCGGCGCGTTACCGGTGTTCCGGCACCAGGAGGTGGCGCTCCAGCACGCTCCACACCTCGGGGCGTGCCAGTTCGGTCCGCATCGATCTGAGTGTCCTGATGAATGCCGGGACCGCCCTCGAAGTGCTCATCGGATTCGGCCTGGTCTCCTCCAGGACTGCTGCGTCCGGTTTCAGCACGATGATGTCGGTGTCGGGCCATGCCGTTGACACCGTCTCCACCTCCGCCTCGAGAGCGGTGCCGCCGAGACGGTCGACGATGCCCTCGTAGAAGCGCGAACCCGTCCGGACGTCACCTGAGCCCATCGGAGCGATCACCACGATCAGATCCAGAGGCTCATCGGAACCGAGGACGAGATCGATACTCGTTCCGGTGGCGACACCACCGTCCACGTAGCGGGTGCCGTCGATGGAGCGTGGCTCGAACACCATCGGGACCGCTGAGGAGGCAGCAACTGCGTCGGCGAGTGAGACATCGGGGCTGTCGTCGGTACCGAACGCCACCCGTCGTCGGCCTTCCAACTCATAGGCGACGATGATCGTGGGATGCTCTGGCCACCCGGCCGCAGCCTCCTCTCCTACGTGGTGGGTCACCCAATCGGCGATGCCGTCGGTCGAGTAGAGAGCGGGACTGCCGAGCGCCAATTGCAGCCCCGGCCGGCGAACCCCGGGCATGACTCCGTGGCGGATCCAGCGGAATACCCCCCGTGGGATGGTCCTGCGGTAGATGTGGTCGGAGAGGGTCTTGGCCAGTTCGTCTCGAGCCTCGGCGTCGCCGATGAGGGAACTGAGGCTGAGTTCACCGGCGCGGAGGATTGCCCCGACGACCGCTCCCGACGATGTGCCGATGACGACGTCGGCGTCTTT
>JABMPV010000261.1 GCA_013202595.1 bacterium | reverse complement strand
CCGGGGGGGGGCGGGGGGTTACCCCGCGGGCCCCCGACGCGACCGCACCTGCTCAGTCGAAGACGATCTCGACCATGGGAGAGGTCGCCACGAGGACATCGAGTTCCTCCTGAGTGGTGTACCAATCGGTCTCCGGGTCGGTGAAGACCCTGCGACGGAAGACCGGATCGTCGATCACCACCGCTCGCCCGGCGAAGTCGCCGAAAGGCACATGGATGACGACCGAAGGGTCGGCATGGAGGTTGGCATACCAATCACGCCGTCCCGGCGTGCCGGTGATGATGAAGCGGCCCTCGACGTGGAACCACCAGATCTCGATGCGGGAAGGGCTTCCGCTGCGCCGGCCCGAGGTCGAGATGTCGATGGTCCGGATGGCGGCGAGTCTGGCGAGGTCGACCGGGTCCGGCGGCATGCGATGACGATAGGACGGGACTCCTCCCCACGCGCCGACACCGGGGCTTCGCCGCCGGCACCGCTTCACAACTACCCTGAACATCACCCTGCCACGGAGATGCCCCGCCATGAATCTCACGGTCATCGACCATCCGCTGACGCGCCACTACCTCACGGTGCTGCGAGATCAGAGCACAGAACCGGAGGAGTTTCGTGCCGCCGCCCGACGCCTCACCTACACGCTGGTGATGGAAGCGACCAAGAACGTCCCTCTGGACACGGCGCCAATCCAGACCCCCCTCGAAGAGACCACCGGGTACCGCATCAGGGACATCGTCGCCGTCGCCGTGCTCAGAGCAGGCCTCGGAATGCTCGATGCCGTCATCGACCTCATCCCGTCTGTTCGCGTGGGATTTGCCGGCGTGCAGCGCGACGAAGAGACCGCCATGCCGATGGAGTACTACTTCAAGACGGCCGATCTGTCCTCGGCGCACGTGCTCATCCTCGAGCCCATGCTCGCCACGGGCGGGTCGCTGTCGTGGGCCGTCGACAAGGCGAAGGAGAACGACGCAGTCGACATCACGGCCCTGTGCGTCGTGGCGGCCCCGGCGGGAGTCCAGCGCATGTATGAGGACCATCCCGACACCAGGATCGTGGCTGCGGCCATGGACAGGGACCTCAGCGACCAGTACTACATCCGTCCCGGCCTCGGCGACATGGGCGACAGGCTCTTCGGAACGCTCTGATGGCCGAGGAGTTCGACGAGAAGGTGTGCGAGGTGATCCTCTCGCTCGAACCGGGAGAGGTCGCCACATACGGTGAGATCGCTGCAGAGGCCGGGTACCCAGGAGCCGCGCGGGCAGTCGGCACGCTCCTGCGCCGCACCAACGGACTTCCGTGGTGGCGGGTCGTTGCAGCCAATGGCCGCCTCGTTCCGGGCGGCGAAGTCGAACACGCCAGGCGGCTCAGGGCAGAAGGGGTGCAGATCAGTGACTCGGGCCGGGTCAGCGCATCGGCGAGGAGGCAGTCATGACATTCAGCATCACTGAACTCATCGAGCGAAAGCGCGATGGTGACGCGCTGAGTGCGGATGAGATCTCGTGGATCATCTCGGAGTACACCGCCGACCGGCTCCCCGACTATCAGATGTCGGCGCTGCTGATGGCGATCATGTTCGTGGGCCTCGACGCAGGCGAGTTGGACGCCTGGGCCGACGCCATGTTGTATTCGGGCGACGTCCTCGACTTCTCCCACGTTGCGGCACCAAAGGTCGACAAGCACTCGACCGGCGGGGTGGGCGACAAGGTGAGCATCCCCCTCGCTCCAATGGTGACGGCCTGTGGTGTCGCCATCCCGATGATGAGCGGCCGGGGCCTGGGCCACACGGGAGGCACCCTCGACAAGTTGGAGACGATCCCGGGTTTCCGCACCGCGCTCGATCCACCCGAGTTCACCCGCCTCCTGGAGTCGACCGGCCTGGTGCTCGCCGGCCAGTCGGAGACCCTCGTCCCCGCCGACCGCCGCATCTACCTGCTCAGGGACTCCAGCGGCACCGTGCCGTCGATCCCGTTGATCTCTTCGTCGATCATGTCCAAGAAGCTGGCGGAGGGCCTGGACGGCCTGGTGCTCGACGTCAAGGTCGGCTCGGGCGCCTTCATGAAGAACCTCGACGACGCAAAGGTCCTGGCCGAGACGATGGTGGGGATCGGGACGGCGCGAGGAACGTCCGTCACCGCCGTGCTCACCGACATGAGCCAGCCGCTGGGGCGTGCCGTCGGCAACGCAAACGAGATGGTCGAGTCGATCGAGGTACTGCACGGAGGCGGCCCGGCGGACCTGGTGGAGGTCACCTATCGGCTCGGGGAGGAGATGCTGCTCATGGGCGGGATCACCGACGAGAGAGCAGAGGCCCGGCGCCGTCTCGAGGCTGTGGTCTCGAGTGGAGCGGCGTTCGAGAAGCTCGTCGAAGTGGTCGAGGCCCAGGGCGGCGACCCCGCAGTCCTGCACGATCCCTCCCTGTTCCCGACGGCAGCGAATGAGCATGTCGTCACCGCCGGCGCGCCGGGTTTCGTCGCCGCGGCGGACGCCCTGGACATCGGTGTGGGCGCACTCCGGCTCGGAGCAGGACGGGAAGCCAAGTCCGACGTCATCGACCCCGGCGTCGGGATCACCGTCGAAGTCAACGTCGGTGATGAGGTATCCGCCGGCGATGCGCTCGCCCGCATCGCATGGAATGACGATGCCGCCCTGGCCGCGACGCTGCCTCTGGTGGAACGGGCGTTCAGCATCACAGACGGGCCGGTGAGCGCACCGCCCATGATCCTTGGAGAGGTGCCATGAGCTACGAGGACATCCGGGCCGCTGCGTCGGCGATCGCCGGGCGGACCGGTCACGATCGCCACACACTGGCGATCGTGCTGGGATCGGGCCTCGCCGGATACGCCCGTTCGCTCCCAGGGGCCGTCGAGATCCCCTACGAGGAGATTCCCGGCTTTCCGCTGCCCAGGGTGGCCGGTCACGGCGGATCGCTGTTCTCGGCCAATGTGGGCGGCCATCCGGTGCTCGTGTTCTCCGGCAGGGTCCACACCTACGAGGGCTGGGACCTCGACGACGTCGTATTCGGTGTGCGGACCGCCATCACCGCAGGGTGCGGGACGATCGTGCTCACGAATGCTTCGGGGGGATGTGGCGACGGATTGGAGGCCGGCGACCTGGTGCTGATCACCGATCACCTCAACCTGACGGCGCGTAACCCGCTCACAGGACTGAACGACGAACGTCTCGGCCCGCGGTTCCCCGACATGTCCGACGTGTACACCACTGCCCTTCGCTCGGTCGCATTGGAGACCGCTGCAGCGGCGGGCGTCGAACTCAAACAGGGGATCTACGCCTGGTTCCTCGGACCGTCATACGAGACGCCTGCAGAGGTCCAGATGGCCAAGCGGCTCGGGGCCGACCTCGTCGGGATGTCCACGGTGCCCGAAGCGATCGCAGCACGGCACATGGGCGCCTCGGTCGTCGGTATCTCACTGGTGACCAACCTCGCGGCTGGGATCTCGCCGGTGCCGCTCAGCCATGCCGAGGTCCAGGAGACCGCGGACGCTGCGAGGGAGCGGTTCACCGCACTGCTCGACGCACTGCTGCCCGCACTCGCCTCTGCATGAGCGTTGGGTGGGGCGATCAGCCGATCGGCCTCCAAGCAATTGTGAGCATTCGCTCAAGGCGTAGCATGGCATCGTCCCCCCTCGAGTGAGGAGTCCCCATGAAGATTGCGGTCTGCGTAAAGCAGATCCCGGATCCGGCTACGCCATATGAGCTGGATCCTGAAACCCATTTTGTCGTCCGCCCCAACGATCAGGTCCTCGACGACACTGACCGGTACGGGATCGAGTTGGCGCTGCAGTTGGCCGAGGCCACAGAAGGCAGCGTGACGCTGGTGTCGATGAGCCCGGCAGGAGGCCTCCAGGGCATCCGTCAGGCTCTGGCGATGGGAGCCGACAAGGCGATCATCATCGATGACGAGTCCCTACGTGGTTCCGGAGCCCTCGGCACGGCCAAGGTCCTCTCAGCCGCCATCAAGGGCGAGGAAGCCGATCTGGTCATCGCCGGCACCGAGTCCACGGACGGGTATGTGGGCCTCGTCCCGCAGATGCTCGCCGAGTTGCTCGGGTTGCCGGCTCTCACGTTCGCCAAGAAGGTCGAACAGGCAGACGGCGGCCTCAGGGTCGAGCGGCAGACTGCACTCGGATATGACGTCGTCGAGTCGCCGCTTCCGGCCCTCGTGACCGTCACGTCGGGCGCAGTGGAGCCTCGCTACCCGACCTTCAAGGGCATCATGCAGGCCAAGTCCAAGCCGATCGAGCAGCCCTCGGTGGCAGACCTCGGATTGACGGCAGAGGACGTCGGAGTCGCCGGCTCGGGCCAGCACATCACGGCAGTCGAACCTGCCCCCGAACGAGGAGGCGGAGTGAAGATCGTCGACGAAGGCGAAGCCCATCTCGAGATCGTCAAGATCCTCGAACAGGCGAAGGTGATCTAGATGAAGATCTGGGTGTTCGTAGAAGAAACCGATGGGTCTCCGGCCGAACTCGGCCTCGAGATGCTCACCAAGGCCAGGGGCCTGGGCGGAGAGGTGTCCGCCGTGTACCTGGGCGGCACGAGCGATGCCGCCATGGCGGCGCTCGGCACACATGGCGCCGGCACCGTCTACCGCCTCGATCCGGGCAGCACGCTTCCGGCATCGGGAGCGGCAGCCGCGCTCGAGGGCCTGGTCGGTGAGCACGCTCCCGACCTGCTGCTTTTCGGTCTCGCCCCAACCGACAGGGACATCGCCGGGCGGCTGTCCGCCCGTCTCGACAAGCCCGTCATCTCCAACGCGGTGGATCTCGAGATCGCCGACGGAGGCGTCAAGGTGGTCAACGAGATCCTCGGTGGGACGACTCGCGTGATCACCACATATGCAGGTGATGGACCATTCATCGCCGTCGTGCGTCCGAAGTCGTTCGCGGCGGAACCAGGTGACGTAGGCGTCCCCGCGGTCGTCGAGACCGCAATGCCCGACACAGGGCATGCCGGCGCAGGGACCATCACCGAGCGGCACGAGGAAACATCAGAGGGCCCGAAACTCGAGGAGGCCGAAGTCATCGTCGCAGGCGGCAGAGGCATGGGCGCTGCCGACAAGTGGGCTGTCCTCGATGAACTGGCCGGTCAGTTGGGTGCGGCCGTCGGGGCCACCCGGGCCGTCGTCGACGCCGGGTGGGTGCCCTACTCGCTTCAGATCGGCCAGACGGGCAAGATCGTCAAGCCCGGTGTGTACATCGCCTGCGCCTTGAGCGGTGCGATGCAGCACCTCGTCGGCATGAAGGACTCCGGTGTGATCATCGCCGTCAACAAGGACGAGGAAGCCCCGATCTTCGGCATAGCCGACCTCGGCATCGTCGGGGACGTCCACAGGGTGATCCCGGCACTTGTAGCGGCTCTGTCCGCCAGAGGCTGATCACAGCAGAGTACGAGGGCGATCGCTGCGGCGGTCGCCCTCGGCGCGCCCGGATCAGTTCGGAGACTTGCCTAATCCGAAGTCGACCCTGTTCCTGCGCTCCGACAGGAGATCGGCGGGAACGGGCGATGGGAGGAGTGCCGAGACCACGAGAGCCACAGCGGCCGGGACGGCAGCCATAAACCATGCGCCCGGGACTCCGAGCACGATCGCTGCGAACACGACGTAGGCCGAGAGCATGAGAGCGCCCCATCCGATCACCATCAGAACGCGCCGCCCCTCTGTGAGTTTCCAGTCGGGGGTGCGGACGGCGTAAGGGGCTGTGGTCATTCCGTCGTATCGGCCGAAGGGTGAGCCGTCTTGACACTTTCTGTGGTCATTTCGGTCTCATGCTGTGGCGACTCGTCGGGTCAGCCACACCCCGCTGGTACGGGCGCACCGGCAAGCCGATCGTCCATGAAATCGAGGATCTCGGGTGTCGCGGCAAATGCCACGCCTGTGTGATCTGCGCCCTCGTAGATGGACGGGATCACGTTGGTTCCCGGAGCACACAGGATCGCCAAGGCCTCGCCGGCGAATGACGCCGGGAACAGCCGATCCCCGGTGCCCAGCGCCAGGAGGACGGGGGCGTCGATGCGCACCGATCCGGGAGAGTTGTCCCGGAGGAGACCGGCCCACGGCTCGGTGGTGCCGGGATTGGATACGAATAGATCGTCTTCGAACGCCACCGACTGGCCCGTGGGGTCGGTGCACGACGAAGTGATCTCGTCCACATAGCCCAGACCGATCCCGGTCGGGATGGTCGAGAGATCCAGTCCGTGAGCATCGGCGAAAGCCACCACAATCGTTGCGATGTAGCCCTGCTCGACGGTGCCGAGCGCCGTCCCGGCCCATGCCGCCAGGTCCATCGCCGGAGCCACCGCAGCAACGCCCAGGACATCGAGATCCGGCGCAAGCATGGAAGCGAGTTCGGCAGCGAACAGCACGGCATGGCCGCCCTGAGAGAAGCCCCACAAGCCCACCAGTCCCGACAACTCCACCCCATCGAGCGCCGGGGCCGCCGCCACGAGGTCGAGGATCGACCGCGCCTCGCTCTCCCCCACCATGTACGGGTGGAGGCCGGGCCCGCCCAGACCCTCGAAATCCGAGGCACTCACCACCCATCCCCGGCTCAGCGCTTCTGCGAACTGCAGCGGACTGGTGCGGCCGCGGGCACTGGGACTGCAGTCGTCGTCGAGACCGGAGGTCGGGTGCCCGTAGGCGAGCATGGGCCACCCCCGGCGGGCGGGTCACCTGCCGGAACCGCCACCCACCCGGTGACCACGGTTGGCTGTCCGCCGATCGTCTCGGAGGGGTACTCGACCAGCCAGGCCCTGGAGTCGCCCGGCGATCCAATTGGCTCGCTCGTCACGATCCGGGGTCCTGACTCGGCTACCTGAGACGTCACAGGGACGGCGTCCGAACACGCCGCGGTCAGAACAGCGGCGACGATGACGACTGACACGAGTGAGCGCACGACCAATCCTCCGGGCGGGCAATCTACTCCCGACCCGCCGGCCCTAGAGGTCCTCGGGGCCGAACGAGTGGGGCAGCAATGCGGTCAGCGGATACACGACCGGGCCGTCGGGGCCATCGACGATCACGGTCTCGACTCCGAACTCCACCATCAGTTGCCGACAGTTGCCGCACGGAAAGCCCGGGTTCCCCACGGCGTCGATGCAGGCCACGGCAACGGTGTCGATCTTGCGCACGCCTGAGGCGACGGCCTGGCCGATCGCGGTCGCCTCGGCACACATCGACGACCCAAACGCTGCGTTCTCGACATTGGCTCCGGTGTAACGGCTGCCGTCGGCCGCGACGATCACCGCGCCCACCCGGAACTCCGAGTAGGGCGAGTAAGAACCCTCGGCTGCATCCCGGGCCTGTGCTGCAAGTTCTTCGATGCTGCTCACGCGTCCTCCAGCAGTGCGTCTACGAACGCTACGGGATCGAATGGCATCAGGTCGTCCACGGCCTCTCCGACTCCGATGTACTTGACAGGGATTCCCAAATCATGCTCGACGGCGACGGCTACTCCCCCGCGTGCCGATCCATCGAGTTTCGTGACGACGATGCCCGTGACGCCGACCGCCTCCGTGAAGGCTCTGGCCTGGGCGATGCCGTTCTGACCCGTCGTCCCGTCCAGCACCAGGAGCACTTCACCGACGCCGCCCGACTCACGACCGAGGACCCTCACGACCTTGCTCAACTCATCCATGAGGTTCTGCTTGCTGTGGAGCCTGCCTGCCGTGTCCACGATGACGACACCCTTACCGCGAGCCTTTGCTGCCGAGTAGGCGTCGAATGCCACGGAAGCCGGATCGCTCCCCGGCTGTCCCGAGACGATGTCGAGATCGCGGCGGTCGGCCCATGTCGCCAGTTGCTCCGCCGCGGCTGCGCGGAAGGTGTCGGCCGCACCGAGGAGGGCCGGCAGGCCATCGCGCTGCAGCAGGGCACCGAGTTTGGCGATGGTGGTGGTCTTGCCCGACCCGTTGACCCCGACCACGAGGATGATGG
>JABMPV010000260.1 GCA_013202595.1 bacterium | reverse complement strand
GGCCTACACCGTCTCGGGATCGTGGTCGGAGGGCAGCGTCACATGGAACACCCGCCCCGGGTACACAGGCACCGCCGCCACAACAACATCGGGGCCGGGGTGGTGTTCATGGACCGTCACCGCCCATGTCGGTGCAATGTATTCCGGCACAAAAAATGGGTTCGTCCTGATGGACGCGAATGCTGGCAGCGCTTTTCAGTGGCAGATCTACTGGTCACGGGAATCCGGTGCGGCAAACACCCCGCAACTGATCGTCAACTGGGGATAGCGGTCGCTCACCCCTCCAGGACCACTGCCAACGCGTTCAGGGTCACCGTGTCGCCTTCAGTGTGGCCTTCGATCGAGCGGCCGTCGTCGGGGACCCCCATCCGGGTCCACCCGACCCGGGTTCCGTCACCTTCGGGGGTCAGCGTGATGGCGATGACTTCGTCGAGGGCCAGCAACCCGGCGCGGTTGTAACCGATATCGGCGTCCCAGTGCATCGTGAAGACGAGACGCTCGGGAGGAGCAACCTCGACGTAGATGCCGCACATGCCCGACCAGCCGTCTCCCTGGTGGGTGCCTCCATCGAATGGGGCATACACCCGGTACGCCCCACCGACTCGCAGGTCGGCCTCTGCCCACCCCTCCGCGTCGGAACTGGCCCACATCCACCGCGCCATCGCAGCCGGAGTCGTGAGGGCATCCCAGACGGAATCGCGCGATGCATCGATCAGCCGCTCGATCGCCACGGAGCCGCGTGCGAGATACCCGTCGTCCATGATTCCCCCTCTCTGGTGCCGGAGAGCCTACGACCCGTACTCAGCCCTCGGCGAGGCGGCGGGCTTCGTCGTCGAGGGTGAGGGCATCGACGAAGGTGTCGAGGGCTCCCTCGAGGATGGTCGGGAGCTGTTTGATGGTGAGTCCGATGCGGTGATCGGTCACGCGGTTCTCTCGATAGTTGTAGGTGCGAATCTTCTCGGACCGCTGGCCGGTGCCCACCTGGGACTTGCGATTGGCCGCCACAGCCGATTGCTGGCGTTCGATCTCGGCCGCGAGCAGTCTGGCTCGCAGCACTCGCATGGCCTTCAGCTTGTTCTGTAGTTGGCTCTTCTCGTCCTGGCAGATGACCACCAGCCCGGAGGGCGCATGGGTGATCCGGACGGCAGAGTCGGTGGTGTTGACCGACTGCCCTCCGGGACCCGACGAGCGGAAGACGTCGATCTCGAGGTCGTTCTCATCGATTTGGACGTCGACGCCCTCTGCCTCGGGGAGCACGGCCACGGTTGCGATCGACGTGTGGACCCTGCCCTGAGACTCGGTCTTGGGCACCCGCTGCACGCGATGGGGCCCGGCCTCGAATTTGAGCCGGGAGTAGGCGCCGCGCCCCTTGACCGCCACGGTGACCTGGTTGTAACCGCCCGCGTCGGAATGCGAAGTGGAGATGGACTCCATGACCCAGCCGTTGATCTCGGCAAAGCGCTCATACATGCGGAGCAGGTCGCCGGCCCAGATGGCGGCCTCGTCACCACCGGCCGCCGCCCGGATCTCGAGAATGACATCCTTCTCGTCATTCGGGTCCTTGGGAACGAGCATCACCTTGAGTCGCAAGGCGAGGCGCTCGGCCTCGGCCTCACGGTCGGCCGCCATCGCCAGCAACTCGTCGGCCATCTCGGCGTCGAGCGCTGCGAGTTCGCGCGCCTCGGCCGCATCGGTCTCAGCCGCTTCGAGAGCGTGGAATGCCTCGACGATCGGCTTCAGATCGGAGTGCCGCTTGGTCACCTCGGTGTACTGATTCCTGTCTCCGAGCACGGCGGGATCGGCCATGGAGAGCAGACTCTCGCGAAAGGAGGCTTCCACCTCCCGCAGGCGCCCGGCGAGTGCGGCGTCCATCAGCCGTAGACAGCGTCGACGACAGCAGCGGGCAATGGGCCCCTGGTGCTGTCGAGATCGCTGCGCTCCTCGTCGTCGAGTGCAGCGCGAAGAGATGTGATGGCCACCTCGACCATGTCGTCGTCGGGTTCGGCCGTGGTGAGCCGCTGGAGCCAGATGCCGGGCTTCGATGCCAGGGCCAGCCAGGTCCGATCAGCGGCGGCCTTGAGGATCTCGTAGGAGATTCCGGCGATCACGGGGATGAACACGATCCGGCTGGCGATCAGCCAGGGCCACGACGGCCTGCCGAGGGCAGTGAAGACCAGAATCGCGATCAGGACCACGATCATCAGGAAGTTGGTGCCACACCGGGGATGCCTGGGGCTGTACTTCTGGATCTCGTCGACTGTCAGAGGGTCGCCCGCCTCGTAGGCATGGATCGTCTTGTGCTCTGCTCCGTGATAGCGGAACACCCTGCGGATGTCCTCCGAGCGACCGATCGCCCAGATGTACCCGACGAACAGCCCGATGCGCACCAAACCATCGACGATGTTGAACACGACGGTGTTCTTGCCGACCAGGGCCTCGACCCCCCGGGCGGCCAGGAGCGGCAGCAGCATGAAGACGGCGACGAAGAAGACCAGTGCCACCGTCATCGCACCGACGATGTGGCGCTTCTGGATCTCCTCTCCCTCCTCGTCGCCCGCCTTCTGAGCGGACCACGAGAGGGCGCGGAAGCCCAGGCTCAACGACTCACCCAGCACCATGACGCCGCGTATCAGCGGCATCCGGGCCAGGCGCGACCGCGATGAGAGCCTCGGCAGCTTGTGGGAGACCGCCTCAATGACATCATCGGGACGGCGCACCGCGACGGCCCAGCCGTTGGGGGCGCGCATCATCACGCCCTCGATGACGGCCTGGCCGCCGACGGTTGCTCCCGGCGATCTGCTCAAGACTTGGTCGAGTCCTCTTCAGACGCGGCACCGGTGAACGACGTCTTGCCGTACCTGCGCTGGAACCGCTCGACGCGGCCGCCGGAGTCGACCAGCTTCTGCTTGCCCGTATAGAAGGGATGGCACTCGTTGCACAGTTCCACGTGCAGGTCGGCGCTCGCTGTGGAGCGCGTCAGGAACTTATTGCCGCACGAGCAGACGACGTTCGTCTCTGTGTACTCGGGATGGATTTCAGTCTTCACGTGATCTCCTCGGTCATCCAGTGCTCGACTTGGCGACATCGGCCAAGAACTCGGCATTGGACTTCGTGTTCTTCAGTCTGTCAATGAGCAGTTCGAGACCGGCTGCAGGCTCCGGCAGCGCAAGGAGCACCCGCCGCAGCTTCCAGACGCTCATGAGCTCAGTCCGATCAAACAGCAACTCTTCCTTACGTGTTCCCGATGCCTCGATGTCGATGGCAGGGTAGACCCGCTTGTCGGCGAGCTTGCGGTCGAGCCGCAGCTCCATGTTGCCGGTTCCCTTGAACTCTTCGAAAATGACCTCGTCCATCC
>JABMPV010000259.1 GCA_013202595.1 bacterium | reverse complement strand
GAGCAGGGCGCAACGATCGCCGATCCGGCCGACGCCGTCGACATCTACACCGGTGCCAACAACGCCATCAGGGAGATCGTCCCCATGGTGCCGATCGCTCATGGCGCCTCGGCTTCGGCAGCGCTGACCACCGTCGACAACGCCCACTTCCGGCCCTTCGGCGCACCGCTGATGGCCAAGGTGGACCCGGGCAAGGACACGTTCGTGTGGATGCAGAACGCTGAGCCCATCAGCTTGTTCTGTGCCGATGAGACGGACGGCGAGTCGCTCGCCGCTTGCCAGCAGGTCGTCGAGACCTTGCTCGGCTATGCGATCGACTCCGGTGAAGTCGTGCCCGAGCTGGCCACCGGCTGCACGGGTAACTCCGATGCAACCGTGTGGACCTGCACCCTCCGTGAGGGTGTCGTGTTCCATGACGGCTCGACCCTCGATGCCAACGATGTCGTGGCCTCCTGGGCCCTCGGAATCGATGAGCGCAACCCGCTCCATGTCGGCAACACCGGCGTGTTCGACTACTACAGCTACCTGTTCGACGCTCTGATCCCCGCAGCGGGATAAGGGCTCAGCGAACAGCGACTAGACACCCGGGGCCCGCTGGAAACAGCGGGCCCCGGCGCGTCGTCTAGTGTCTTTCGGACGCGAGGTCTTGCACAGGATCGAAGGGAGGGACCGCAGCGATGGCTCAATACGTGGCTCGACGGCTGCTGCTGGCGATCCCGGTCCTGTTCGGGATTCTCATCGTCACCTTCATGCTCGCTCGTCTGATCCCGGGGGATCCGTGCCGCTCCATCCTCGGTGAGAAGGCCACAGCCGAGGCCTGTGAGCGGTTCGCCGAACTGAAGGGCCTCAACAAGCCACTGCCCACCCAATTGGGCATCTACATGACCGACGTCCTCCAGGGCGACTTCGGCGACTCCATCCGTTTCTCCCGCCCGGTCACGCAGATCCTCGTGGAGCGCCTCCCGCTCACGATCGAATTGGCGACCGGCGCTCTGTTCCTGGCAATTCTCATAGGTGTGCCTTTAGGCATCCTGTCGGCGATGAAGCACAACTCCGCCACGGATGTGGCGACGATGGTCTTCGCCAACGTCGGAGTGTCGATGCCCGTCTTCTGGCTCGGCCTGATGCTCATCTACGTGTTCGCCGCGCAACTCGGATGGTTACCACCCTCCGGCCGATTGTCGGCCGGGCTCATCTCTGTCCCGTTCTACGAAGTGTGGGGCTGGACGATCCAAGAGGGTTCGGTCTGGTTCCGTCCCTTCGAGTTCTTCTCCAACTTCTTCATCTTCAATTCGCTCATCACCGGTGACTGGGAAGTCTTCTTCGATGCGATCAAGCACCTGATCCTTCCTGCCATCGCCCTCAGCACCATCCCCATGGCGATCATGGCCAGGATGACCCGCTCGTCGCTGCTCGACGTGCTCGGCCGCGAGTATGTCCGAACGGCCCGTGCAAAAGGGGCGCACGAGCGGCGGGTCGTGGTGCGTCACGCGCTCCGCAACGCTCTGCTCCCGGTGGTGACCATCACCGGGCTCCAGATGGGTGCGCTGCTGTCGGGAGCTGTGCTCACAGAGACCGTGTTCGGCCTCGCAGGAGCGGGGACCATGCTGTTCGAAGCGATCACCGCCCGCGATTTCCCGATCATCCAGGGCTTCACGGTGATCATCGCGGCAGGGTATGTGGTGATCAACCTGCTCGTCGACGTCTCATACGCGTACCTCGACCCCCGTATTCGATTGGAGTAGCCGGTGGCAGACGACAAACCACGGCTCGAAGATCTCGCTGCTGCAGACGAGGAGCGGCTGCTCGACAAGCCGACCGGTCTCTGGCGGGGCGCATGGCGCCGCTTGCTGCGCCGCAAGGGTGGGGTCATCGGACTGTTCATCATCGGCCTGATGGTCCTCGTGGCGCTCCTGGCGCCGCTGATCGCCCCCTACGACCCCAATGAGGTGCTGATCGGCAAGGAGGACGTCGTCAAGCGAGGCGACCCGTGCGTCCACCTGTTCGGGTGCGATTCCGAAAAGCCCCAGCACATCATGGGTGTCGACGGCAACGTCCGCGACCAGTTCAGCCGGGTGGTCTATGGGTCCAGGGTGAGTCTCTCCGTTGGATTCTCGACGGTGCTGGTTGCCTTCACCGTCGGTGCGACCTTAGGGGCGGTAGCCGGATTCTGGGGGGGATGGCTCGACAACGTGATCATGCGGATCATGGATGTGGTGCTTGGCTTCCCCTCGCTCCTGCTGGCCATCGCGATCGTCGCCGACCTGGGCAGGGGCATCAGGAACACCCTGCTGGCCATTGCCATCGTGTCGATCCCTGTGTACGCGCGCGTCATGCGTTCCAGTGTCCTGGCAATCAGGGAACTCGACTACGTCGCGGCCTCCCGTGCTCTGGGTGCCTCGAAGATGCGCATCCTGGTGACCAGGGTGATGCCGAACGCGCTCACCCCCCTCGTGGTGATCGGCACTCTGGGGATTGCCACGGCCATTCTCGACATGGCTGCCTTCGGATTCCTCGGCCTCGGCGCCCAGCCACCGGCGGCTGAGTGGGGCAGCATGCTGGCGTCGGAACGCAACCAGGTGTTCAGTGCTCCGCACCTCGTCTTCTTCCCCGGCCTGGCAATCATGATCACGGTGCTCGGCTTCAACCTGCTCGGTGATGGCCTGCGCGATGCTCTCGACCCCTCCCTGGCGGACTGATGACCGACACAGAACGCCCCATTCTCGAGGTCAAGGACCTCAGCACCTTCTTCCACACTCGTGACGGTGTGGTCCGGGCCGTGGACGGCGTCAGTTTCTCGGTCAATCGCGGAGAAGTGCTCGGGCTGGTCGGAGAGTCCGGGTGCGGCAAGAGCGTCACATCGTTCTCGATCATGCAGCTCGTCGGGCCGCCCGGGAGGATCGAATCGGGCGAGGTGCTGTTCGACGGCCGCAATCTCCTGGACATGAGCAAGGACGAGATGGTCGGGTTGCGGGGCGAGCAGATCTCGATGATCTTCCAGCAGCCGACATCATCGCTGAATCCCGTCACCAGGGTCGGTGTGCAGATCTCCGAGGTCTTCGAGATCCATAGGGACATGAAACGTGAGGCCGGTCTCGAGCGCGCCGTCGAGATGCTTCGGATGGTGGGCATCCCCGATCCTGAGGAACGGATCAACTCCTATCCACACGAGTTCTCCGGCGGTATGGCCCAGCGGGTGATGATCGCGATGGCCCTCGCCTGTGAGCCCCAGTTGTTGATCGCAGACGAGCCGACCACGGCCCTCGACGTCACGATCCAGGCTCAGATCCTCGATCTCATGCGTGATCTCCAACGCGACTCCAATACCGCCGTCGTGCTGATCACCCACGACCTGGGCATCGTCGCCGAACTCGCCGATCGGGTGGCTGTGATGTACGCAGGCGAGATCGTCGAACAGGCCGATGTGCTCACGCTGTTCTCAGACCCCAAGCACCCCTACACGAAGGGTCTCATCGGGTCGGTGCCCGTGCTCGGCCAGACCAAAGCCGAACTCGACGTCATCCCCGGGAACGTGCCCAACCTCGTCGACCTCCCCGTCGGTTGCCGCTTCGCACCCCGCTGTGAGGCGAGAATCGAGGCGGGACTCGAGATCTGCACGCGGGAGAAGCCGGCGTTGATCCAGATCACGTCCGATCACGGCGTCAGATGCTGGCTCTACGAGGAGGGGACCCCATGACCGCCCCACTCCTCCAGATAACCGACCTCGTCAAGGACTTTCCGGTCAAGAGCGGCATCCTGCAGAGGGCGACCGGCCACGTTCGGGCGGTCGCGGGGGTCTCTCTCGATGTCAACAAGGGCGAGACGGTGGGTCTCGTGGGCGAGTCGGGGTGCGGCAAGTCGACCCTCGGGCGCATGCTGGTACGGCTGATCGAGCCGTCGGAGGGGTCGATCAGGTTCGAAGACGAGGACATCGCCCATCTCAAGGGGCCTGAACTCAAGGCGATGCGCCTGAGAATGCAGATGATCTTCCAGGACCCGTACTCGTCCCTGGATCCGCGGTCTCCTGTCGGCAACAGCGTTGCCGAGGGGCTCAAGATCCATGGCATCGGCGATTCGGACGAGCGTCACGAGCGGGTCATGGAGATGCTCGATGTGGTCGGACTCGAGTCGTATCACGCTCACCGGTTCCCCCACGAGTTCTCAGGAGGCCAGCGGCAGCGGATCGGCATTGCCAGGGCTCTCATCATGCGTCCCAAGTTCGTGGTCGCCGATGAGCCGGTGTCGGCACTCGACGTGTCGGTTCAGGCCCAGGTGCTCAACCTGCTCAAGGATTTGCAGAAGGACCTCGACCTGACGCTGCTCTTCATTGCCCACAACCTGGCGGTGGTGGAGCACATCAGCGATCGGGTCGCCGTCATGTACCTGGGTCGCATCGTCGAGGTCACAGACCGCGACAGCCTGTACGCAAATCCGACCCACCCCTACACCCAGGCGCTCCTCTCGTCGATCCCTATCCCCGATCCGACCGTGAATCGGAACAGGATCGTGCTGCAGGGAGATGTCCCCAGCCCTCTCGACCCGCCTTCCGGGTGCCGGTTCCACCCGCGGTGCCCGATCGCAGTCGAGGGCGTGTGCGATGTCGAGGAACCCGAATTGCTCGAGGTGGGGGACGGCAAGGAAACCCACGTCGCTGCGTGCCATCTCCGCACCGGCGCTCATCGGCACCTCGACCCGGCGCCCCGCTAACCGGGAGCGCCGCGGTCCTCTGCGCCACATCCGAACACCACGCTGACCACGTCGCTGAGTTCGGTCGGGATCCATGGCATGTCGGGGAACTCTGTGACGTCGTCGGACGTGTCGAGCTGGGCCTCGACCGCCCGGCACATGGCGATGGCTTGCTCATCGATCGCCAGGAATGCCAACGCCTCCGCGGAGTCCTCGAGTTCCCCCACGGTCTCCACTGCCCGGGCCTTGGCCGCCAGGGCCTGTTCCGCTGCCGCCAGGTCGGCAATGATCGCCAGGGAGGCCACGGAGAAACCCTCGACCTCAGGCGGGTGTTCGAGGGCCTCGACCTCTCTCAAGAACGTGGTGCGGAGTGCCGCCCGCGAGTCGAGTCTCATTCGCTGCGTCTCGATGGTCTGTTCGCTTGCGGCGGCGTCTGCCTCGATCAAGTCAAGGCCTTGATTCATGGTGGTGACCAGCTCCTCGAGTCGGTCTGCAAAGTCGACGAGGCCTGTGTCGCCATTCGAGCAGGCTGAGACGGCCAGCAGCACGACCAGGGCGGCAGTCGCGGCAGTCCGCCCCTTGAGGCTGAACGGGAATGGCGGGCTGATTGTCATCGCGGTACCTGCTTGGAGACCGAAGGAGGCCTCACGCTACCAAGTCAGCGCGGTCGGCTCACGGGATGACCCAGCCGACCTGGTCGCCATAGGCTCGCAAGGGGTCGACCGGGTAGAGGCCGAGCGCTTCCTGGACATCCGTCGGCAGGGTGTCGACTCCGGGGCCCTCGGCGTCGAATTCATAGGTGACGCAGCCGCTGCGGAATGGGTAGAACCACGTCGCCTCGTATCGGGTGCCACCAAGGGTGGCTTCCACGGCGTCGAGTGCGGTCGCGGGTGCGACCCGGACGGGATCGACTGCTCCATCCGGCCCGGGGAGATGCAACTCTGCCAGACCCTCCTCCTGCTCACGGGCTCCAACGACCAGGACGGGATACCCGGCTGCGAGTGCCTTGTCGATGCGTGCGGAAGTCGTGTCGGTGCTGAGGTCCACCCTGACCTGTACCTCCCGGTCGCGTAGGACCGTCCCGCGCAACTGATCGGCGTAGGCGCTGGCGTATGCCTCGATCGCGGAATCCTGGCCTTCGGGCACCACCACCAGCGACACGGTGACGTCCGACTGCCGGATGTCGACGTAGAGCGGCACGGGATCCTCGTCGGACGTCACCCTGACGGCGTCGCCGATGTCGCAGGTCGACTCGAGGGTCACCTCGAGGAACCGCTCTCCGACGCGATCAGAGCTGATCCAGAACATGGATTGCCCGGATCGCACGACGGCGTGCTCATAGTCCCAGCCGGCCTTCAGTTCACCGACACACGGCACGTACTCGGCGTCGGCGACCGACTGCGCCTGCAAGATGAGTGTGCTATCCACCCGGTTGATGTCGCACGCTGGGGTCCTGCGGCCGAGTTGTGTGGCGCAACCCGAAGCCACGAGGGCGAGCACGACCACCGCAGCGATTCGGCGGATCACATGAACCCCCTGCCGCTGACGTTGTCGATG
>JABMPV010000258.1 GCA_013202595.1 bacterium | reverse complement strand
GGAGCATCGACCTGGGGAGTCTGTGGGAGATCGGCTGGTTCCCCCGGCGGGGCCTCTACGACCTCAAGACCGTGGTCTCGGGGACCTTGCTGATCGCGGGGGTCGCCATGGTGGTCGCCACCCCGATCGGCCTCGGGGCGAGGTCTGCGCGCTGCGTGACGGTCTCGCCGATCTCGCAGCCCTCGACGCCAACGTCGTCGTGATCACCTGCGACACCAGGCCAACGAACGCCGCGTGGTCGAAGCAGAACGGGTTCACATTCCCCGTCCTGTCGGACTTCTGGCCCCACGGTGCAACCGCCCAGGCGTACGGCACCTTCAACGAGGTAGTCGGGACCAACAACCGGGTGACCTTCGTGCTCGACTCCGCAGGGACCGTTCGCGAGGTCATCGCCAGCGACAGCCTGGGCACCCCGAGGGAGTACGACGAATACGTTGCCGCTCTGGGCCGGATCAGCTGAACGACCGCCGCGGCCGAGGCCCGAGCTACATCACGAGGCGATAGCCGACGCCGCGCACCGTCTCGATCCTCGGAGCGCTCTCGTCGGTCTCGAGCCGACGCCGCAGCCGCCGGATGTGCTGGTCGAGGCTGCGCGTGTCACCCGACCAGGCGAACCCCCAGACCTCGTCGATGATCTCCTCGCGCGCCAGCACGCGCCCGAAGCCCTCCATGAGCATCCGGAGGACCTCGAACTCCTTCTTCGGGAGGTCGTGGACCTGATCCCCGAGCTGCAGCCGCAGGGCCCCTCGATCGAGAGTCGCAGCACCGATCGCCAGCGACCTCGCAGGAGTTCCGACCGGCCCTGACCGACGAGCGGCTGCCCGGATCCTGGCGACCAGTTCCCTGACGGAGTACGGCTTGGTCACGTAGTCGTCCGCACCCAATTCGAGAGCGCTGACGACGTCTGCCTCGGCATCCTTGGCGCTCACAACCAGCACCGGGACATCGGATTCCCTCCTGATGGCTCTGAGAACGTCCAGTCCCGGGAGCCCCGGCAGCATCAGGTCGAGCAGTACGACATCGTGATGTCCGCTGCGGAATGCGTCGAGGCCGGAAGGGCCGTCGAGCGCCGCGTCGACCTCGATCCCCTCAGCGGTGAGCCCGATCTCGAGCACCTCGATGAAGGACGGCTCGTCTTCGATCAGCAGCACGCTGGTCACTGCTCTGTCCATCGGGGCAGTCGAACGGTGAAGGTACTCCCGACGCCAACCGCCGAGCGGGCTACCGCCGTCCCACCATGGGCAGCGGCGATGTTGCGGACGATCGACAACCCGAGGCCCGTACCGCCCGTCTCCCTGCTTCTCGCGTGATCGACCCGATAGAAGCGCTCGAACACCCTGGGAAGGTGGGTCTCGGAGATCCCGATCCCCGCGTCCTCGACGTCGACGACGACATCCAGACCGTCGATCAGCACACGCACGACGACTCCCGGAGCCGGCACTCCTTCGCTTGGGTCGCTGTACTTGATGGCGTTCTCGATGAGATTGGTGAACATCGAGTGCAACTGCCTGCGGTCGCCTGCCACCTGCGCCCCCTGGGGAGACGGATCGGCGGTCAGGACGACGCCGCGTTCGGCAGCGGCATCTCTCAGCAGAGCGATGCAGTCCTCCACCACGGTCCCGATGTCGATCGGCTCGTTCCGGGCACTCATGGCTTCGGCCTGAGAGAGGTCGAGAATGCCATCGACGAGCGATGACAAGCGACGGGACTCGGCTTCGACACGGCCGGCAAGGCGCCCGGTGACGGCGGGGTCGTCGACTCCCCCGGCAAGCGTCTCGGCCAGGACGGCGAGCGCGCCGAGCGGGGTCTTCAGCTCGTGGCCGACATTGGCCACGAAGTCTCGCCTCATGGCCTCGACTCGCCGCTCCTCGGTCAGATCGGTGATATAGGCGACGGCACCGGCGCTCTCCACGCCGTAGTCGAGCGGTACCGCTGCCAGAAGCAGGACCCGGCGAACGGGGGTGTACAACTCGAGTTCACGCGATACCGCCATCCTCTGGACCAGCGCCTGCTCGATGGCGTCACGGATCCGGACCTCGGTCACGGCCTCTCCCTGGCGCGCTCCGAGGAAACGAGAGGCAGCAACGTTCGCCAACGTGACGACGCCGTTGTCGTCGGTGATGATCACGCCGAACGGAGACTCGTTGACCGCGCCGGCGAGGGCGGCTCTGTGGCGTTCCGAGCGGGCCGTTGCATCCTCGAGCCTGTCGATACCGGCGCGCAGAGCCACAGGCCTGTTGAAGCTCCGCCTCACGGGACGATCACCGATTCGCTCGAGTGCCTCGTCGATCGCCGAGCGGAGCACACGAAACCGAATCCACTGGATCGCCGCTCCGACGAGGGCCAGGGCCGCGATGGCTGTGACGGCGAGGGCAAACGAGTCCACCATCGGGGACGATAGCGACGCCGGGGAGCGGGCCATCGCGACCAAGTGTTCACATTGGCGTCACCTCCAGGACGCGATGGCGTCACACACCGGGTCATACCGTTCCCACCATGACCGCTACCAGGAGGAAGAGCACGATGTCTCGCTGGAGGGTCCTGTCCCTCATACTCGCCCTGGCGCTGATCGCCACCGCATGCGGCGGAGGGGATGAGTCATCGGGTGACGGCGGCGGAGGCATCGACGTCTCTGGTTCGTCCACCGTCGAGCCGATCTCTGCAGCCAACGCCGAGAAATACGCAGCGCAGAACCCCGACATCGCCATCAAGGTCGAGGGTCCCGGCACCGGTGACGGCGCACAGATGTTCTGCACAGGACTGATCGATGTGGGAGATGCGTCACGGCCCTACAAGGGCTCCGAACTCGAACTCTGTGCCGAGAACGGGATCGAGTTCATCGAACTGGTAATCGCCATCGACGGGCTCTCTGTGCTCACCAGCCCGGACAACCCCACGACATGCCTGGCCACCAGCGACCTCTACGCCCTGCTCGGTGATGAGTCCATCGGATTCGACACATGGTCGGACGCCAACGCCCTTGCGGCCGAGATCGGCGCCCCGAACGCACCGTATCCAGATGAGGAACTCGTGATCACCGCCCCCGGCGAGGAGTCGGGCACCTTCGACACGTTCGTGGAATTCCTCATCGACGGCAAGGCCGGTGGCGAGGACTACGCAGAGACCCGCGGCGTCGAATCGGTTCGACCCGACTACGTCGCCTCTGCCAACGACAACGTCATCATCGAGGGCATCGTCGGTGCTCCGTACTCCCTGGGATGGGTCGGATACGCCTTCTACACCGCCAACCAGGACAGGGTCAAGGCCCTCGCCATAGACACCGGTGACGGATGTGTCAGCCCGACGCCGGAGACGATCACATCAGGCGAGTACCCCTTCGCCAGGGAGCTCTACATCTATGTGAACACAGCGTCGGCCCAGCGGCCGGAAGTTGCGGCGTACATCGACCTGTACCTGTCGGAAGAGGGGTTGACCTCGATCGACGAGACCGGATACATCCGCCTCGCCGACTACGGGCCGACCCGTACCGCCTGGGCCAACAGGTAGCCGGGGCCGACACAGGGAGGACCGGTTTCGGATCGGTCCCCTCATCGTCCTCCCGCTAGAACCACACAACGACAGGACCGGGACCCGCCCATGACGGCCTCCACCCCTATCGATCTCTCCGGTGCTCCGAAGCGCCGCTCCAGAGAGCGGAGGGTGCGCGCGTTCTTCGTGGGAGCCGCAGTCAGTTCGATCCTCATCAGCCTCTTGATCATCGGTTCGCTGGTGGGCGAGGCATGGTCGTTCCTCAGGAGCATCGACCTGGGGAGTCTGTGGGAGATCGGCTGGTTCCCCCGGCGGGGCCTCTACGACCTCAAGACCGTGGTCTCGGGGACCTTGCTGATCGCGGGGGTCGCCATGGTGGTCGCCACCCCGATCGGCCTCGGGGCGGCCAT
>JABMPV010000257.1 GCA_013202595.1 bacterium | reverse complement strand
GTCATGGCCGGCATCCTGGTGGTGATCGCCATCTGGCATCTGCTCGCCGCCTGGCCGCTGGCCGTGGACGATGGCGAAGCCCTCGAGGTAGCGAACGCCACCGTGGAGTTCCCTGTGGGGCATGCCTCGGCAGCCGTGAGTTTCGAGGGTTGGCGGTCCAGGCCCGTGTGGAACGTCCTCGTGTTCAGCGCCGACGACCCGCCTTCGCAGCGCGGTCTGGTGAGGGTCGACGCGGTGGACCGTTCTGTGCTCGAAACCTATGTCGAGGCGAACCCAGAGGCCTGAGCGGATCGAGATTGGTGCATTGGACTCTGGCGGCAGCCGGGGTGCCTGTCTACCTTGAGCCGCCACCGGCTGTGACCGGGTCGTCGCAGGGCCCCCCAGATCGTTGGCTCTCCTGCCGGCACCGACAGCGTCATCGCTGCCTCGGCCTGGATGACACCCTCACCGGGCGTGCCGGTCGTCCGTGAGACACGCCGCGGCCGCTCGGTTCCGGCGGCCCGTCCCGCAGACCAGCGCCTCGAACCTGCCGGACACCGGCGACCTGTCAACACGACCTCGGTGTGAGGACAGCTAGCCGACCGGAGTACGAGCTTCCCGGCTTCGGCACTCCAGAATGGGGGCGACCTTGACGATCTCACGGCCGATCCCCAACTTCTTGGGCTTGGCCCCCAGAGCCAGGCCCATCAGTTGGGTGAAGTAGATGATGGGCATCGAGAAGTCAGTATCGAGTTCCCGATTCACCTCGGCCTGGTAGACCTCCAGATTGATCTGGCACAAGGGGCAGGAAGTGGCGATCACATCCGCTCCGGCCGAAACTGCGTCCTGGAGGAGATCCCTCAGCATCGACAGTGCCGCCGGACGATTGGTGGCGATCAGTGACGCGCCACAGCAGCGCATCCGGTGCGGGTAGTCAACCGGTGTGGCTCCGATGGCGCTGAGCAGGTCCTCGAAGGTGGTCGGGCCCTCGACGTCCTGCAGTGTCTCACCCTTCTTGCGGGGCCTGGTCATCTGGCACCCGTAGTAGGGGGCCACCTTCACCCCGGTCAGCGGATCGGTCACCCTCGCTGCGATCACGTCGATGCCGATCTCCGTCGCGAACATGTCCATCAGATGGTGGACGGTGACGCTCCCGGAGTAGCTCAGCTCGTCGGCCTCGAGGGCGAAATTCATGTGCTCCATGAGATCGGGATCGTCGAGCATGTGGTCGTTGGCGAAGTAGAGGTTCTTGAAGCAGCCGCTGCAGGGCGCCACCAACTCCAACCTCTCCTCCTTCTCCGCCAGGGCCAGGTTGCGAGCGCACAGGACCTGGGCCAGCAACTCGTCGACGTGGGAGTAGGCGGTGGCGCCGCAGCAGTTCCAATCCTCGATCTCGACGAGTTCGACCCCGAGCCGATCGGCGACCTCCACCGCCGACACGTGATAGCTGGCGGCCATCGTCTCCAGTGAGCATCCCGGGTAATAGGCGTAGGTCTTCATGAGATACCGTCCAAGGGAATGATCCGTCCAATCATCTCGCGGAACCGTTTGACTCGCTTGATCTTCGAAGGGATCAGGGGGAGCCGGCCCTTGGCCAGCAGCTTCATGGCTCCCTGGACCTCGTGGAGCAGACCTGAGAAACCCCCTTCCCAGATGAACGCCGGGGCGTAGCCGGGCTCGTAGGACTTCCCATTCCGGAGGATCGTCTTGACGAACCGACGCGAGAAATCCGGTCCGATCAGTCCCTCTGGGTACCGGCTGTGCCACAGGGAATACCGCTTGAGCGCGTACATGATCTGGGCGGGGTGGATGCCTTGGGGGCAGCGCTCCGAGCATGCGAAGCATGATGAGCATGTCCAGAAGGTGTTGCTGGCCAGCACCTCGTCCTTCATGCCGGCGTTGATCATGGCCAGCAGCTGCCGCGGGGAATGGTCCATGAACTCGACCGCCGGGCAAGCTGCCGAGCAGATGGCGCAGTGGACGCAGAGATTAGGCGGAGCCCCTTCGCCCATGTAGAGGAGGTTCATTACCTCCGCTTTGAAGTGGGGGGTGAGTGTCGTCGCGGGAAGCATCTACTCGTCACCTCCGGCCTGGCGGTTCTCCGCCGTGGCGATGAGAGCCTGAACCCGGTCAAGCAGCAGGTCCGGTTCGATCGGCTTCTCGACCAACTCGTCGACGGGTACGAACCGCGGGTGGATCGCCTGCCCCGGGAAGAGGAAGGCGATCTGTTCGCGCATGCCGGTGATGATGAGAACCGGCATATCGCGCAGTTCGGGATCATTGCGAATCTTGCGCGCCATCATGACGCCCTCGGCACCGCGACCCATCATGATGTCGAGGAGCAGCAGGTCGAATCTCCTGCCCTTGAGGGCTGACCAACCCGTCTTCGGGTTGTGGGTGATCTCGGTGTCATAGCCGGCGGATTCCAGGATCTCGCTGATCGCGCCGGCAAAATCCGGATCGTCGTCCACAATCAGCAGTTGCTTCTTGTCGCTCATGGTTTCCCCCAATTGCGATCTCGATCTGCTTCGGCGTCGATATCGCCGGCAGCTGTTTCGCTTGACATCTGATGGTCGGGTGCTCGGGTCGGCAGCAGCAAGGTGACGGTCGTGCCCTTCCCGACCTCGCTGGCGACCGACACGTCGCCTTCATGCGCGTCGATGATCCGTCTGCTGATCGCCAGCCCGAGTCCGGCGCCGCCTTCTCGGAGTTCGCCGGTGTCGGATCTGAAGAAGTCGTCGAAGACGTGCTCCACGTCCTCGGCGGGGATGCCGACACCTGAATCGGAGACGTCGACCCGAACGTTGCCGTTCGCCGGCTCTGCAGAGACGGTCACCGTGCCCCCGTCGTAGGAGTACTTGACCGCGTTGCCGATGACGTTGGTGAGGGCATCGGTGAGTGTTCCCTCGTCGCCAACCACATCGGTGTCTTCAGCGACCGACGCGAGTATCTCCACGTTCTTGCGGATGGCATGTGAATGGACGCTCTCGATTGCCTTGGTGATCGGCACGGAGATCGGGAGGCGTTCGAAGCGATCCCGGATGCCGGTGAGGTCGGACGAGACACCCCGCAGCCAGGTGTCGACCATATCCAAGAGGTCGCCGATCCGTGACTGCATCCGCTCCAGTCGATGCCGCTGGTCCTCATCGGCGATGTCGTCGAGTTGACGGATGAGGACGAACAGATTCTGCTGCACCGCACTCAGGGGCGATTTGAGTTCATGGGAGACGATGGCCGCGAAGTTCTCCCGGAGGACCTCCTTCTCACGCCTGAGAGAGATCGTCTCCAGCAGGAGCCGGCGCTTCTCGAGACTGCGGGCCGTGATGAGACGGAGATGATCGGGAGTGAACGGCTTGGGGATGAAGTCATAGGCCCCGTTCTTCATGGCCTCGATCGCGGTGTCGACGGTCGCATAGCCGGTGATCACGACGGTCACGATCGTGGGGTCCACTTCGGTGATCGCCGTAAGCACCTCGATACCAGAGATACCCGGCATCTTGAGGTCCACGAAGACCAGGTCGGGCTGGAACTCCCTCACTAGAGCAAGGCCGTCAGTCCCGTTGGATGCCGTGGCGATCGCCACCGTCTCGTCGCGGAGGACCTCGGTGCTCGAATCCAGGACGACGGACTCGTCATCGATGATCAGGATCCTTGAGGGGCCCTCTCGCGCGGACATCAACTCAAAGCTATTCATGATCGTCATCGTTCTGCCAGGGCCAATCGGCAGTAATCGGCAGGCGGATCGAGATCGCGGTGCCGACACCCATGTCGCTGGACACCGAGATTGTTCCCTGATGTCGATGCACGATCCCGTGGCTGATGGCCAATCCCAGACCGGTGCCGTGCATGGCTTCTTTGGTGGAGAAGAAGGGGTCGAAGACGCGTCCCAGGTTCTTCTCGGGGATGCCCGGCCCCGTGTCCCCCACTTCGATTTCGACCACTTCCTGTGCGTGGATTCCTCGGCTCTTCACCGTGAGGCGGCCGAGGCCCTCCATCGCCTCGGCCGCATTGATAATCAGGTTGACGAGGACCTGCTGGATCTGGCCCGGATCGGCCATGATGAGGGGAATAGCCGGGTCGAGGTCCTCGACGATCTCGATGTTGAGGAAGAGGACCTGGCCCTCCATGAGCCCGAGGCTCTCGCGCAGCACGACGTTCAGGTCGATCGGCTGCTTCTTGGGTTCGTGGGGTCGCGAGTAGTCGAGGAGTGCGCGAATGATGCTCCGGCTCCGGTCCGCCTGGGCGGCGATCTTCTCGATCATGTCTCGGTGGGGATCACCCTCCCCGATCCTTTCGAGGAGCAGATGCGAGTAGCTCATGATGCCCTGGAGGGGGTTGTTGAGCTCATGGGCCACGTCGGCAGCCAGTTGGCCGACGATGGCCAGTCGCTCGGACTCTTCGATCCTGGTCTTGGCGAACTCCCGGATCTCGAGTTGCTGCCTGATGCTCCTGAGATTGCGCCGAGCCAGCGACCTGATGAGAGCGGAGGCGAAGAGCATGGCGAGCTTCGGACTGCGGTTCAATGCCAGGTCGAGCTCTTGAAGGGTCAGCGGCAGGAGGGTCACATCCGTCTCGGCCGAAGTGCTGAGCGAGGCCGGAAGCGCGCTGGCGAGTGCCATCACCCCGATGATGCGACCGGCGGTGCGGTGATGGAACACGATCTCGGTGCCCTCGACCTCGCGGAACAGGCGGACGCGCCCTTCCAGGAGGATGGCGATCCCGTCGAGGGAGGCGCCCTCCCGGGTGATGAGGGTTCCCGCCGGCAGCCGGCGCCTCTGTGGGCTATCGAGTGCCCGATCGATCTCCTCGATCAACGCCCGCTCGATCTGCTCGTCGGAGAGGTGGCGGTCGGCGATGAGGCTGTATTCGAAGCCGCGGGTCCCATCGCCGGCGGGTTGGCTCTTGGTCACGAGTGTCCTATCTGGGGTGACGACCTTTGCGGCGTCCCGGCCACCGGCCTCCACTCGATCGCCGAAAAACGGTCTTTGGGCCCTAACACGATGGGGTCTCACTGTGGTAGTCGTCAGGTGGATGGTTCTTGTGAAGCAATTCACAAGATACCTCAATTGGGCCGATGATGAGAGGCGGTGAGTGGCGTGGCGGTCGCGATCGACGCCGAGAGGTCGTTCACGGAGTCCCTGGAGCACCGACTCCTCGACATCGAGAACGGTGAGAGGATTCGGGCGTGCCTCCAGTGCGGGCTCTGCAGCGGGACCTGTCCGGTCGGCTACCTGATGGACTTCCCGCCGCACAAGATGATCGCTGCACTGCGGGCTGGGATGTTCGAGGAGGTCCTCTCACACGATTCGATCTGGTTGTGTGTGTCGTGCCATGCGTGTGCCGACGTCTGCCCGGCTCAGATCCCGCTGACGGATGGGTTGATGACGGTTGCCAAGGAGGAGATGGTCCTGGCCGGCAACACCCCGGTTGAACTGCAGGACGCGCTCGAGAAATCGCAGCGGTATGGGAATCCGCTCGGCGAGTCGCCGCGGCGCCGGGCCGCGTGGGTGGAGAAGGCCGGGATCGATGTTCCAGTGATGCGCGAGTTGCGACGCCCTGTCGAGGCCCTCTGGTTCGTGGGCGACTACGCATCGCACCATCCGCGGGCTCAGCTCGCGACGGTGGCTCTGGCCAAGGTGTTCCGAGCGTTGGATGTGGACTTCGGGATTCTCGGTGCCGAAGAGACCAGTGACGGTGACTCGCAGCGACTCGCCGGCGAACGCGGGTTGTTCGAGATGCTGGCCGACAAGAACGCCAAGGCCCTCAGCCAGTACGAGTTCGGGGAGATCGTCACCGCAGACCCGCATGCATACAACGCGTTCCTCAACGAGTACCCGGGACTCGACATCGCCTACCCGACGCGCCACTACACCCAGTTCCTCGCCGACAACCTGGACCGACTCCGTCCGTTGCTCACCGGACGGATCGACGCGACGGTTGCCTATCACGATCCGTGCTACCTGGGCCGGGCCAATGGTGTCTATGAACAGCCGCGTCGGTTGCTCGAGGCGATCCCCGGCGTGACCCTCGTCGAGATGCGCCATACCCGCCAGGCCAGCCTGTGCTGCGGTCGCGGCGGTGGCGGCATGTGGCTCGACGGATTCCTGTGGGAGAAGGGTCGGGTCCGCCCCTCGGAGTGGCGAGTGAGCGAAGCCGTCGACGCCGGCGCCGAGATCCTGGCACTGGCGTGCCCGTACGAAGCGCCCAGGTTCGAAGACGCGACGAAGACCGTCGCAGGTGCGGGAGATTTGATCGTCAGAGATATCGCCGAACTACTGGTGGAGGCGATGGACGGGTAGCAAAGGGGCGGCAATGAACATCGCGGTACTGATCAAGCTAGTCCCCGATCTCGTGGAAGAACTCGAGATCGATGCGACCGGCACAGCGCTGGACACGACCTGGCTGCGGCTGATCATCAACGAGGTCGACGAGCATGCCCTTGAGCAGGCGCTGCTGCTGAAAGAGCGCGGCGGCGGAGACGTGACCGTGGTCACTGCCGAGGGCGACGGTGCCGAGGACGTGTTGTACGCCGCAGCCGCCAAGGGATCCGATCGCCTGATCCGACTCCGCGGAATCTCGTTCGAGGACGCCCCGGGCAACCACACACTGGCCCGCGTCTTTGCGGCGGTCCTCCGCGATCTGGAGCCCGACTTGGTGCTGACCGGGGTGCAGGCGCACAACGACCTCGACGGATCGCTGGGCCCGCTGCTCGCCGAGGAAATGGGGATGCCGTATGTCGGCTACCTGTCGGGAGTGCAAACCGAGGATGGCGTCTGCCGGGTGATGAAGGAGTACCCGGGCGGGCTGGCGGCGGAGATGGAGATCGCTCTGCCGGCGGTGCTGGGCATCCAGGCCTCAGAGGAGCCCCCCCGCTACCTGGCGATCAGCCGAATCCGCCAGGCGATGAAGACCGCCACCATCGTTGACCGGGAAGCCGAGCAGCCGGATACGACGGGTGCCCCTGGGGTGATCTCGATGTTCACCCCCGAGGTCGGCGAGGCGGCGACGATGCTGACCGGAGCCGACGACGAGGTCGCCGCCCGGATCGTCGAGATCCTGTCCGAACAAGGCTTGCTGTGAGGAGGGGGGAATCATGAGCGACGACATCCACGTCTTCATCGAGCACCTGCGAGGTGAGGTTGCAGAGATCACCCTCATCTCGCTGGCGGCGGCTCGGGTCATCGCCGAGCAGACGGGTGGGGAGGTCGTCGGCGTATTGCTGGGGCACGACGTACAGGGCCTGGCCGCTGGGCTGGCGGCCGACCGAATCCTGTCGATCGACGATCCGGCCGCGGGCGACTATTCGCCGGACCTGTACATCGCCACCCTCGCCGGCCTGATCGATTCGCAGACGCCGAGGGCGGTGTTGTTCGGGGACACCTCGATGGGGGCGGAAATCGCCGGATGCCTGTCGGGACGGCTCGGGCTGCCGCTGGTGGGCCGGTGCCATACCGTTCGTGCCGCCGACGATCAGATCAGGGTGGTGAGCCAGATCTGCGGGGGGAAGATCTTCGTCGAATCCGCCCTCCCCGAATCGACGGTCGTGGTGAGCATGGTGCCGGGCGGACACCGGCCGGACGATGGGCGCAGCGAGACGGCCGCACCGATCGAGACCATTCCGGCCCCCGCGTTCGGCGAACCCCGGGTGGCCCTCAAGAGATACGTCGAGCCGGAGATAGGCGAGATCGACATCACGAAGGAAGATGTGCTCGTTGCCATCGGGCGAGGGATCCAACTCGAAGAGAATGTTGAGTTGGCGGAGGAGCTGGCCCAAGCCCTCGGTGGGGCACTCTGCGCATCTCGACCGATCATCGATCAGGGCTGGCTGCCCAGTTCGCAAATGGTCGGCAAGTCCGGCAAGCGGGTTGAGCCGAAGGTCTACCTGGCGCTCGGAGTGAGCGGTGCACCCGAACACGTCGAAGGGATGGCGTCCAGCGCAACGGTCATCGCAGTGAACACCGACCCGGCGGCCCCGATATTCGACGTCGCCCACTACGGCACCGAGGCCGATCTGCTCGACCTCCTGCCGGAGCTGATTGACAAGGTCAAGGCGGCCGGGGCCGGCTAGCAAACTGGAGAAGGGATGACCTACGAAGACGTCAAATCCGTGGTGGCGCTGTCCGCGATCCTCGCGGCCTTCGGTGTCTTCGGCTTCTATCTCTATCGCCTGTTGTGGGTGCGGCTGCGGCGTGGCCGCTCGAGCGGCCCGTTCCGTGATTGGGCAGAGCGGACGAAGGGAGTGGTTGCGTTTGTCGGCGGGCAGCGCCGTTTGTTCCGGTTCCCGGCTCCCGGCGTCGCCCATTGCCTGCTCTTCTGGGGCTTTCTCTTCCTTTTCCTGACGATCGTGCAGGCCCTCTTCGAAGGCCTGCTCGCCTTCAACGATCCGGAGTTCGTGATCCCCGGAATCGGCGAGTTCGGTCCCTTGGCACTGGCCCAGGACATCGCCGCCGTCCTCGTCCTGGGAGCGGTGCTCTATGCCCTCTACCTGCGTGTGATCGTGAAGCCCGAGCGGTACGAGGGCAGCCATCAATCGCAGGGCGTGATGGTCCTGCTGTTCATCCTCGTGATCGTGGTGAGCCTTCTCATCATGAACGGCATCCGCATCGAGCGGGGTGTCGACGATCTCGAGTTGTGGAGGCCCATATCGGCGCTGTTCGGGGGGCTGTTCGGGGGTCTGGCCGAGGGAACGTTGGAGGCCGTCGAGGAAACGGCCTACTGGATCCACCTGGGGGTGGTGCTGCTCTTCCTCGTCGAGTTACCGATGGGGAAGCACTTCCACGTGGTCACGTCGATTCCCGCGGTGTTCCTGCGCAACCTGGAGCCGCCGGGACGCCTTCCCGCCGTCGCCGACAACGGGGACCTCGGCGTCGAGAAGATTGAGCAGTTTCGCTGGCGCCAGATGCTCGACTTCCTCACCTGCACCGAGTGCGGCCGGTGCCAGGATGTGTGCCCGGCCTATGCCGAGGGTCTGCCGCTGTCGCCGAAGCGACTGATCATGGATCTCCGAGACACCCTCAAAGCCGACTTCGACGGTCCGGCGGAGTCACCCAACGGGTTGGTCTCGGACGAGGTGCTGTGGGCCTGCACCACCTGTTATGCCTGCGACCAGGAATGCCCGCTGTTCGTTGAGCACGTCACCCCGATCGTCGATATGCGCCGGCATCTCGTTATGGAAGGCCGGATGGACGACATGCTGCAGGAGGCGATGGCCAACCTGGGGCGCTACGGCAACTCGTTCGGGCAATCTGATCGGGCACGAGCCAAGTGGACCCGTGGAGTCGAGGCCGGCGTCAAGGATGCCCGCAAGGAAGCCGTCGAGTACCTCTGGTTCGTCGGCGACTACGCATCGTTCAACACCACGCTCACTCCGGTGGTTCACCAGACGGCCGAAGTGTTCCACCGGGCCGGGCTCAATTTCGGCGTCATGTATGACGGAGAGCGGAACGCCGGCAACGATGTCCGGCGGGCCGGCGAGGAAGGCCTCTTCGAGTTGCTGGTCGAGCAGAACGTGAAATCGCTGAGCCGCTCCGACTATAAGGCGATCGTCACCACCGACCCGCATACGTACAGCGTGCTCAAGAACGAGTATCCGCCCGGGGTGAACGGCGATCGGCCCGTGCTGCACTACACCGAGTTGCTCGATCAGCTGATCACCGCCGGCGACCTCGTCTTCGAGAATCGACTGGGCCGCACCGTCACCTACCACGACCCCTGCTATCTGGGCCGCTACAACGGCGTCTACGAGGCGCCCCGCCGGGTGATCGCGGCGACCGGATGCCGGATCGTGGAGATGCCCCGGACCGGAGATCGGGCGCTGTGTTGCGGGGCGGGCGGCGGCCGGATCTGGATGGCGGAGGGAGAAGTCGAGAAGCGCCCCGCTGAGATGCGGGTCGATGAGGCCGCCCGCCTCGATGGGGTCGACATCCTGGTGGTCACCTGCCCCAAGGACTACGTGATGTACTCCGATGCTCTCAAGACGGCCGGTCTGGAGGATCGTCTGGTCGTCAAGGATCTGATCGAGCTGGTCCATGAGGCGCTCTGATTTGGCGCCGGCGTGGCCGGTCGGAACAGGGATCGGGTGTGCAAGCGACCGAATCTCGGCCGGTCGAAGAGAAATGGGGCTTTGGCCCCTGGTCGGCGGGCGTCTTTGGTGAAACGTTTGAGAGAGTGCTTGTGAACCAAATCACAAACTTCGATGGGTGGGGGAGTTCTGCCTGTTCGTCCGGTCGCCGGTGGATCCCGGCAGCCGGCCCTTTGAGCCTTCGAGCACCGAGGGGTGCAAAGCCATGACTGGAGCCTGAGATGAGCGACGAGGAAACCGGCAAGGTCGGCTTCTACATCTGCCACTGCGGTTCGAATATCGCCGGAACCGTGGACGTCGAGGAGGTCACGCAATACGTCGCGGGTCTGCCCGGGATCAGCGTCGCCCGCAACTACGAGTTCATGTGCTCGGAGCCGGGCCAGATGCTCATCGGTGACGACATCAGGGAAAAGGGCCTCGACCGCGTCGTCGTGGCGGCCTGCTCACCGATGATGCACGAGATCACCTTCCGGGGGGCAGTCGAGCGATCCGGGCTGAACCCGTACCTATTCCAGATGGTCAACGTCCGCGAGCACTGCGCCTGGATCCATTCGGATTCGAAGGCCGCCACTGCGAAGGCC